>NZ_JBFUHV010000091.1:0-33964 GCF_056402215.1 Rhodococcus sp. P4_B6
CATTCGGGCCGGCCTTCGAACCATCGGGCAGCGGGATGAAAGTATCCGCGCTCGCCGCACCAGTAGACATCAAACCGAGTGCAACAGCCGCAGCAGCACCCAGGCCTGCAATACGGGCGCCACGGCGCAGGCCGGACTTGCGGTTCTCGCTCATTCGTTCCCCTCATCAGGCGTAGCTGCTCCGACCTTCGGAGAAAGCCCAACCACCTAGTGACGGTCCAAAGTTAGAGCATTCGAGTCCGAAACGTAATATCCAGAAGGGCGCATTTACGTAAGCGTTACCGTACATAAAGGAGCGTTATTTGCGTGTAATAGCGCATCTTGAACGCCAAAAATCGGGGCGCGGGTATTCCCGCGCCCCGATTCCGGGGTATTTCCTACTTGTTTATGGAGAAGGCAATCAGCCGATGCTGAAAGGCTGTCCCCACAGGGTGACGTTGCTGCTCACGTTGTCGGTGCTGACCGCGACCTTGACGTAGCTGCGCGCCTGGGCGTAGCCGGCGCAGCCGCTCACGCCGAGGGTCGAGTCGGCCCAGGTGACCGAACCGGTCTTACCCGTGAACTTGTTGCCGCCGGAGTGCGACTCTCCGCCGTAGGCGTCCTTCTTCTCGAGGTCGAGAATGGTGACGTTCTTGGCCTGGCCGGGGCCCAGGGTGATGGCACCGTTGCTCTTGCCGGCCAACGGGCCGGACACAAGGTTGCCGCTCTCGTCATCGATGGTCATCTTGCTGCTGGCGCCGGCGTCACCCTTGGCGCCGAAGTCGACCTGGCAGGCGAGGATGTAACCGGGGGTGATGGTGGCACCCTTGGCGCCGGCACCGTCCAGCGTGACCGCGGCCTTGCCGTTGACCCAGACGTTGCGGTGCAACGGCGTCGAACCCATCGACGGCGAAATGTTCGCACTCTCGTCCGTCAGGTTCACCGTCACCACGGTGCCGTCAGCCAACGTCTGCGTGATCGAACCACCGGGCAGCGGAATGAACGTATCGGCATTCGCCGCACCGACGGAGAAGAAGCCCATGGTCGCGGCAGCAGCGGCACCGACCGCCGCCAGACGCACACCGTTCTTACGGTTGATGATCATTGTTCCCTCTCAGGGATAGAAACCTCGCACACGCGAGAAAGTGGGTGGGAAGAACTGCGAAAGAGACCGAAATCAGCCGATGCTGAACGGCGCACCGTACAGAACGGTCTTCGAGTAGTCGTTACCCACGATCTCCACGACCGAGTACGACCGAGCCTGCGCGAATCCACCGCACTTCTGAACCTGCAGCTCCGCATCCTGGTACTGCAGCGCGTACACGCCGTCCTTCTTGATGTCCTTCGCCGCGATCGGCACGTACTTGACCTCACCCGAGTTCAACGGAACCGACAGCCCGAGGCTCGGCGTCAACGAAGACAGATCCGCAGAGAACGACGGGCTCGCCGACAGACCGGTGATGTCCACCTGGCAACCCACGATGTACCCGGTCGACACCCGCGAAACACCATGCGTCGTCGACGCATTCGTACCGTTGTAGGTACCCGCATTGTTCGTCGTGGCATTCGCGTCCGGAACCTCGGTGACCTCCTTGATGCCCTTGACATCAGCAGTCACAGTTCCCGACACCCACGCCACACGACCGGCGCCATTGGCAGCCAACGACGGCGACGACAGAGCGCTCTCCGCGGTACGCGTCACCGTCACATTCGGGCCGGCCTTCGAACCATCGGGCAGCGGGATGAAAGTATCCGCGCTCGCCGCACCAGTAGACATCAAACCGAGTGCAACAGCCGCAGCAGCACCCAGGCCTGCAATACGGGCGCCACGGCGCAGGCCGGACTTGCGGTTCTCGCTCATTCGTTCCCCTCATCAGGATTCGTGCAGGTTCCCAGCCCCGACGATCGAAGCTGAGGAGTGGTCCATTTCGGGCCCAGCGCAGTATTCGGAGCAAAGGTGTCCGCAGCGTTAACTACAGAAGTCCAGTTGCCCGAATTTCGACGCTAGAGACACACCTCACAAGGAGGCCGTCCGGGCGACGACGTGGCACCACGCCCCGCCCTCCATCTTCGTACTGACTCGTCAGGGACATTAACCTGCGCTAAGAACCTGAGCAACGTGATCAGCTCGTGACGCAATTGTGATGTGCCTCACAAAGTTGAAAACGAAACGTTACCTACGGGTAGCCCCGCTTTGGAATCGCGTGAATGAAAGCGGCCGTACCAGTGACTTTCCGAGCGCGAGTTTTTCCGTTACTGCAGACAACACTTAGATTCATCCAGATTTCAATCACGCATTCACCCATGGTGGGGAGGAACCTGACGCCGAAGCCACTCCTCGGACTCGTGGCGTCTGTCCACATACTGAGACGCCTCGTCGGGTTCGCGTTCGTCCGCGGTGGTGTCGGGGAAGACGTCCCCGAAGATGCGCTCGAGCCGGGCCCTGTCGATCGGGGCCCGGCTCGGAACTGCCTGCTCGTCCGGCTCGCTGTGCGAACCCGGCTCGTCGGAACGAGAAATCGTCTCAGCCTTCCAGACCGGACAATTCGGAAATCACGTGTGTCGCGAGCGGCGTCAGGGTGGCCATGCCGTCCCGGACCGCGGCGCGGGAGGACGCGAGGTTGACCACGAGTGTGCTGCCGGACACACCGGCGAGCCCGCGGGAGAGGCCGGCATCCAGTGAACCGGCGGCGAGACCCGAAGACCGGAGGGCCTCCGAAATTCCCGGAATCTCGCGGTCGAGGACCTCGGCGGTGACGTCGGGGGCGACGTCGCGCGGCGACACCCCGGTGCCGCCCACGGAGACGACGAGGTCGACGCCGCCGATGACGGCGGTGTTGAGCGCGTTGCGGATCTCCACCTCGTCGGCCGCCACCGCGACGATGGCGTCGACGATGAAGCCGGCCTCGTTCAGCAGTTCCGTCACGAGAGGCCCGATGGAGTCCTTGCCGTCACCGTGAGCGGTGCGGTCGTCGACGATTACCACCAGCGCGCGGCCGGCCAGCGAGGCTTCGATGTCCATGGTCCCTACCGTAGTGGCCCCGTTCAGAACGGACTCGACCTGCCCGAGAATCCCGGTGTTCATCAGCGGCCGCCCTGTTCGGCGGTTCCGAGCGTGACGTCGACGGTCTTGGAATTCGATCCGTTCCCGTCGGTGTAAGTGATGGACACGTTGTCTCCCGGTGCGTGTGAACGGATGGCGGCGATGAGCGCGTCGCCGCTGGTGATGACCCGGTCGTCGACCTTGGTGATCACCGACCCCTTCGGAATTCCCGCCTTCTCCGCCGGACTGCCCGACGTGACCTCGACGACGGTGGCACCGTTGGCGGCGTCCTGCGACGGGACCTGGATCCCGATGACGGCCTGGGTGGCCGTGCCCGTCTTGACCAACTCGTCCGCGATGCGCCGGGCCTGGTCGACCGGGATCGCGAAGCCGAGACCGATGGAGCCGCTCTGCTCGCCCCCGCCGGAACCGCCGATGCTCGCGATGGCGGTGTTGATGCCGATCAGCTGACCGTCCATGTTGACGAGGGCGCCGCCGGAGTTGCCCGGGTTGATCGCCGCATCCGTCTGCAGGGCGTCGATGACGGTGTTCTGGTTGCCGGACTCACCGCTGGTGGACACCGGGCGGTTGAGCGCCGAGATGATGCCCTCGGTGACGGTGCCGGCGAGACCGAGAGGCGAACCGATCGCGACGACCTGCTGTCCGACCTGCACGTTGCCCGAAGTGCCCAGCTCGATCGGCGTGAGGTCCGTCTTGCCGTCCACCTTGATGACCGCGAGGTCGGATACCGGGTCGGCGCCGACCAGCTTGGCGTCGGTCCTACTGCCGTCCGAGAAGGCGACCGTCAGCTTGCCGCCCTTGGCGGCCGCGCCCGCGACGTGATTGTTGGTGAGGATCATGCCGTCGGACGAGATGACGATGCCGGATCCCTCGCCACCCGAACCGCCTGCCGTCGCCACCTCGATCTGCACGACGCTCGGGACCACCTTGTTCGCGACCGCCTGCACCGACCCCGCCGGTGCATTCGCGGCCGGGGTCGCGGTGTTGTTCTTGGGGGCGTCGAGGGAGTTGGTCACCGCGGCGCCGCCGCCGTTTCGATCCGTTGCCAGGGAGCCCACGACGCCGCCGATGCCGCCGCTCACGAGAGCGAGCGCCACAGCGCCCACCACGATCGCCGTGCGCGCGGGACGCTTGGTCACCGTAGCCGTCGATCCCGCCCCTGCCTGGCCGGGCCCCTGCAGGCCGGGGAACGGCCCCTGAGGCGCCCCGGGCTGCCCGGCCGCGTGCTGGGCACCCGGATGCCCCGGAGCGCCGTGCTGGGGCTGCCCGAACTGCTGGGTGGGCTGGTGCGGCGCACCGTACGGGTTGCCCTGGGGGTACCCGGCGCCGTAGGCCTGCTGACCCGCCGGACCGCCCGCCGGGTTGTGCGGAGTGGTCGGGAACTGCTCGGTCGGGTGGTACCCCGGCGTCGGCGGCTGCGGCTGCGGGTGGGCCGGCTGGTCGGGGCGCCCGCCCCGGTCGCCACCGGCGTTCTCGCGGCTGTCGCCGTCGTGGCTGTTTCGATCCTCGGTCATCGCATCACTTCCATCTCCCGCGACCACCCGCAGGGGCAGTCGCACCGTCTCTGTCTACGAGAGTGCCCGGTGGGACTGAGAAGGTCCTGAGACCGGCCTTTGAGTTAGCCGAGACCTCGAGCTTCGAGCCTATTCCGCTTCGGGTTCACCCGGAAGGACGATGCGGATGAGCGCACCGCCCCGTTCGGAGACGTCCACCGCGATCGTGCCGCCGTGCTTGACCACCACCTGCCGGACGATCGCCAGCCCCAGCCCGGAGCCGGGCATCGAGCGCGACGCCGTGGACCGGTAGAAGCGGTCGAACACCAGCTCCCGATCCTCCTCCGGAATACCCGGGCCCGCGTCGTCGACCGTCAGCTCGAGAAGTCCGTCGCCTGCCGGTCGCATCGCCACCCGTACCTGCTCACCGGTGGGACTCCACTTCGCCGCGTTGTCGAGCACGTTGAGCACCGCCCGCGACAATCCCGCGTGGTCGCCGTAGACGAACCAGGGAACGGTGACGGCGGTGAAGTCGATCTCGTTACGCCGGCGGCGTGCCCGCTCGAGGCTCCGCTCCACCACTTCGCTGAGATCGACTCTCTCGAAGATGGTTTCCGGTGCGTCCTCACGGGCGAGGTCGACGAGGTCGCCCACCAGCTGCGAGAGTTCCTCGATCTGCGCCACCACGTCGGTGCGCAGTTCGGCCATGTCCTCGTCCGGAATATGCGGCGCGCCAGGACGACTCGACGCGATCAGCAACTCCATGTTGGTGCGCAACGAGGTGAGCGGCGTCCGCAGTTCGTGTCCGGCGTCGGCGACGAGCCGGCTCTGCCGCTCCCGCGATTCCGCGAGCGCCCTCAGCATGGTGTTGAAACTTTCGGTGAGCCGGGCGAGTTCGTCGTTGCCCGTCACCGGCATCGGCGTCAGATCGTCGGTCCGGGCCACCCGTTCCGTGGCGGCGGTGAGCCGGGCGATCGGACGCAGACCGGTGCGCCCCACCGTCGTTCCGGCGGCGGCCGCGAGGACCACCCCGCACCCGCCGACGATGAACAGGACCCAGGCCAGCCGGTCGAGCACCGCCCCCGTCGGCGCCAGCCGCTGGGCGATCACCAGCGTGCTGCCGTCCTGGGTGCGCTCGGCCAGCACCCGCTGGTTGTCCGCGGTGCGCAGGGACGTTTCCTGCTCGCCGCGCGCCACCGACAACTCCGGCTCGCCGATCGGCACATTGGAACCCGGTGGCGTGTACGTGTCGAGGTCTGGAAAGACCAGCGCCACACTGATGTCCGTCGTGTACAGCGTCGCGCCCGCGATGTAGCGCGGATCGAACGTCACGAGGTTGCTGTCGATCAGCGCCGACGCGCGGTTGCGCAACTGGTTGTCGACATCGGCGTACAGGGCCCGCGACACCACTGCGTACGCGGCGATCGCCATCACCGCCACCGCGATGGCCACCACGGACGCGGCGAGCAGCGTCACCCGCCACCGCAACGAGACCGACCGTGTCAACGGCATCGGAGGCCGCATCTCGGGCGGTAACGGGATCGGTCCTGTGGGGTGCCGCGAAATAGGGTGCGTGTCGTGCTTCGCCGACCCCGACTTGGGGGCAGTTCTGTGGAACGGAACAGCCATCACGGAGGAGTCTCCCGCAGCACGTAGCCGACCCCGCGGACGGTGTGCAGCAGGCGGGCTTCTCCGTCCGCCTCCGTCTTGCGGCGCAGATACCCGACGTAGACCTCGAGCGCGTTGCCGGACGTCGGGAAGTCGTAACCCCACACCTCCTCGAGGATGCGGCCACGGGTCAGCACCCGGCGCGGGTTGGCCATCAGCATCTCGAGGAGCGAGAACTCGGTGCGGGTGAGGCTGATGGACCGCTCGCCACGCGTCACCTCGCGGGTGACCGGATCGAGCGTGAGGTCCTCGAACGTCATCTTCTCCGAATCGATGCCCGGCTCCGGCGCGGCGCGGCGCAGCAGCGCACGCAACCGGGCCAGCAACTCCTCGAGGGCGAACGGTTTCGGCAGGTAGTCGTCGGCTCCGGCGTCCAGGCCCGACACCCGCTCCGACACGGAGTCGCGCGCGGTCAAGACGAGAATCGGCAGGTCGTCGCCGGTGCTCCGCAACCGGCGGCACACCTCGAGACCGTCCAGACGCGGCATCATCACATCGAGCACGAGCGCGTCGGGGCGCGCGTTCGCGACCTTCTCGAGAGCATCGATACCGTCGACGGCCAGTTCCACCGAGTACCCGTTGAAGCTGAGAGACCGCCGTAAGGACTCCCTCACGGCGCGATCGTCGTCGACCACCAGAATGCGCATACCCGACAGTTTGGCCCGATCAACTGAGATATGTCTGAGAAGGGGACCTCGACACGAGATGGCGCCCGTCACTCGAGGACGCGCGGACCCGGCAGCCCCCAGTTCCGCCACAACGCCACCAACCGCAGCGCGGACGCGAACACCGTCCCCACGACCAGCGCCACATCGGTACCCGAACCCCACTCGCTGACCGCGACGACCAGCGCCGAACCGAGCAGCGCCGGCACCGCGTAGAAGTCCCGCTGCAGCAGCAACGGGACCTCGTTCACCAGCACGTCGCGCAGGATGCCGCCGCCGATCGCCGCGGTGCCGCCGATGAGGCACGACGCCAGCGGACTCGCCCCGTGGTCGAGGGCGATCACCGCGCCCGTGCTCGCGAACAGCCCCATCCCCAGGGCGTCCAGCACCAGGATCTCCCGGCGGAGCCGCCCGACAGTCGAGTGCAGGAAGAACACCAGCAACGACATGACGAACGACGTGCCGAGGTTCGGCCAGCTACCCAGCGACGTCGGCGGATGGATGCCCAGCAGGACGTCGCGGACGATGCCGCCACCGAGAGCGGTGAACACACCGACCACGCAGACACCGAAGATGTCGAGGCGCTTCGTCACCCCCACCAGGGCGCCCGACGCCGCGAACACCGCGATGCCCACCAGTTCCAGGATGTACAGCAGCACCCGCCAAGGTTCGCACGTGGCGTGTCACTTCCCGGCCGGGTCCACCAATCCCAGCTTCACGGCCTTCGACCCGTGAGTACTTGTTAACCGCCCGCGGTTAACAAGTACTCACGGGCGCTTGCGCACTCCGTACCGGCGCTCGAACTTCTCGACGCGGCCCGCGGTGTCCATCACGCGCTGCGCACCGGTCCAAAACGGGTGCGATTCGCTGGTCACGTCCACGACCACCAGTGGATAGGTATTACCGTCCTCCCACACGGCGGTGCGGTCGCTGGTCAGCGTCGACCGCGTGAGGAACGTGGTTCCGGTGCTCGCGTCCTGGAACACCACGGGGTGGTAGTCGGGATGGATTCCTGGTTTCATTCGTGTCCCTCTCTCGATTCGGGTTCTACATAGGGTGATTCGCTGCTCTCGCAGGGATCTTCGTGGAACTGCCCGAACGGGTCGGGCCACGACTGCCATCCGGCTTCGTCCGCGAGTTCGTCGTCGGTGACGAGCGCCCACTGCAGGGTGCGGTCGATCTCGGTGGGGTCGGCGGCATGCACCAGCACCACCATCGACGTGTGCCGGTCGCCGAAGCGTTCGTCCCAGCACAGCGCTGCCATCGCACGACGCGCGACCCCGACCTGTTCCTGTTCCTCCGGGGTCATGGCGGCCAGCCAGCGGTCGGCGCTCGCCACCCGCAGTCCCCCACCGGCCGACTCGAGCCACAGCGCCTCGTCCGGCTGCGTCGCGACCCACACGCGTCCGCGCGAGGTGACGACGCCGTCGAGGAGCACGTCGACGGCCTCGTGCAGCCGCTCCGGATGGAACGGCCGGGTAGCGGTGAACTCGACGAGCATCACGCCGCAGTCGTGGGACAGCGGCGGCTGTCCGCGCAGCAGCGGTGAGTGGGCGTGGGACGGCTCACCGCGTCGCGCGCCGGCCGGGATGTCGAGGAGCAGTCGCTCGACGTCGAGGGTGTCCCCGCCCCAGCTGATCGATGCGCCCGGTGCGAGCCGGGCCAGGACGGCGTGGAGCCGCGCCTGCTGCCAGCCGTCGCCGGCGCTGCCCGCCACCACGAGGGCGTCGGCGAAGTCCACCTGCCCGACCGCGACCTGCGCCACGGTGCGGTCGTCGTCCAGCGCGTCGTCGCCGGTGGCATCGGCCAGCCACGATCCCGCGTCGAGGCAGGTGACGACGCCGTCGACGCGCACGTCCCGCGACGCCGGACCGTCGATCTGCCCGACCACACCGGACACCGACACGTGCTCGACCGCCCAGCAGACGGCCTCGGGTTCGAGCCTGCGGTCGAGGTGCAGCACGATGCGCTGCACCGAACTGCGGGTGTGCAGGCGGCGGATCAGCGGCAGGAGGTCCTGACGCAGCGTGCAGGAGATGCAGCCGTGTGCCAGTTCGAGGATGTGGAGGCGCTCGCGCGGCGCCCCTGACTCCAGCGTGGTGACGGTGCGGCGCACGACGCCTTCGTGCAGGAGGTCGAGGTCGTGATGCACGACGACGGTGCCGTCGCGGAGCAGCGAGCGCGCCGTGTCCTCGGTGGGGCCGTTCCAGCCGGATACCAGGATCAGTGGCGTCCGGCCGTCGAGTATCTCGTTCACGAGCACCCTTTCGATAACGATTGTCATTACGTTGACGGAACGCTACATTGGAAACCCGCCGTTGTCGAAAATGATTGTCATCACCCTCTCGTCGAGTTGTCGCGAGAGGCAGAGAGGAACGCCCATGTCGGCGCACTGCCAGGTGACCGGACGCCAGCCAGGATTCGGCAAGTCCGTGTCGCACTCCCACAAGCGCACCAACCGGCGCTGGGATCCGAACATCCAGAAGAAGACGTATCTCCTACCCAGCGAGGGCAGGCGGATCACCCTCACGCTCTCCGCGAAGGGCATCAAGACCATCGACCGGGACGGCATCGACGCCGTCGTCGCCCGGATCCGGGCCCGCGGGGAGAAGATCTGATGGCCGCCCGCAACGAGATCCGCCCGATCGTGAAACTGAAGTCGACGGCGGGCACCGGATACACGTACGTGACCCGCAAGAACCGCCGCAACGACCCGGACCGTCTGGTGATGAAGAAGTACGACCCGGTCGTGCGGAAGCACGTCGATTTCCGAGAAGAGAAGTAGAAGACACCGCCCATGGCAAAGAAGTCGAAGATCGCGAAGAACGAGCAGCGCAAGATCGTAGTGGCGCGCTGGGCCGAGCGCCGCGCGGAGCTGAAGGAGACCATCCGCCGCCCGTCGAGCAGCGAAGACGAGCGCGCGGAGGCCCGGGCGGCACTGCAGCGTCTGCCCCGCGACGCGAGTCCGGTACGATTGCGCAATCGAGACGCTGCGGATGGACGTCCGCGCGGCCACCTGAGGAAGTTCGGGCTCTCTCGCGTGCGTGTTCGCGAGATGGCGCACCGCGGGGAGCTGCCAGGCGTCCACAAGTCGAGCTGGTAAAGGAAGAAGATGGCAGTCAAGAGAGCACCGTCGAAGAAGCCGCGTCCCGTCGAGGGCCGCAAGCCCAAGAAGAACCCGTTGTTCGCGGCCAAGATCGAGTACGTCGATTACAAGGACATCAACCTCCTCCGCACGTTCATCTCGGACCGCGGCAAGATCCGTAGCCGCCGCGTCACGGGCCTGACCCCGCAGCAGCAGCGTCAGGTTGCCGTCGCCGTCAAGAACGCTCGCGAGATGGCTCTGCTGCCCTTCACGAGCCGGTAACTCGCAAGGCACCGAAAAGGCCGCGTAATCCTCGGATTACGCGGCCTTTCGTCATTTCGGTCAGCCGAGCGCGGCCTGCATGTCGGTGATCTCCTTCTGCTGCGCGGTCACGATGTCGGCGGCCATCTGCTTCGCCTCCGGGTTCTCACCGTCGGCGAGTTCGGCATTCGCCATCTCGATCGCGCCCTTGTGGTGCTCGATCATCATGACCAGCCATTGCCGGTCGAATTCGGTGCCCGACAGTGCCGTCAGGGCACCCATCCGATCGGCCGACATCACGCCGTCGCCGTGGTCCGTGCTGCTGTGGTCCATGCCGGACATGTCGGACGCCGGAACCGGTTGTCCCCACTGCTGGAGCCAGTCGGTCATCCGGTCCATCTCCGGTTGCTGCGCCGCCTCGATCGCGGCGGCGAGAGTGACCACATCGGTGTTCTCGGTGCGGCCGACGACCAGGTCGGCCATCTCCACCGCCTGCGCGTGGTGCGGGTACATCCCGTTCAGGAACGCGATGTCGGCGTCGTTGAACCGTGCCTGCGAGTGGGCCACCGACGTCGTGGTCGTCGTCGAGGTGCCGGCCGAGTCGGTGCCGCACCCGGTCAGGACCAGAGCGGCGGCCGCCGCGGCGGAGATCAGGGCTGTGGTGGTGGTACGCATGAGGAACTCCTCGGGATCAATTCGGAAGTTTGACAGTCGGATCCGCCGGGGCACACGCCCCGGGCCCCCWGTCACACCCGCAGAATCGAGAGTTCCGCCAACGACAACACCGTCCACGGCGGTGGGCCACGACCCGACTGCACACGGTCGGCGCTCACCCGCGACCGTCGCGCCGCGGGATCCGCGGAGTGCCTCCACAGCAGCATCGCCGACGTCAGCGCGGCGATCACTACGATCACACCGGCACACTGGTGGCCGGTGAGATGGACTTGCCCGCAACCGTCCCCGCCGCATCCGTGGGGGTCCTCGTCGTGAGTCGCGGTTGCCGAGGGTTGTTCATGCACCGCGGCGATCGCGGTCGGCGCGATCAGGCTGTGCATGAGGAGCACCCCGGCGGCGACAGCGATCAGCAGCGCGGCACGCGCCACGACTGTGCGCCTCCGCCCGGTTGCCGTCTCCACAGCCCCACTATAACCGGACATACCCGGCGGGGGTACCCAGGTGAGTGGCGATGCGTGCCCGAGGACACTTTGTCACTCACGTGCCCGGCGTCCCTCAGGTGAGCGGCAAAGTGTGCCCCGGCACGCTTTCGCACTCACATGGGGGTGTGCGCGAGGATCTCCAGGCCCTGCTGCTCGAGTCCGCCGATCGTGTCGGTGAGGATGACGAGCCCGCGGTCGTTCGCCCGGTCGAGCACGACGGTGCACTGGAAGCCGCCCGTCGCGCCGCCGTGCAGGGTGTAGTCCCGGCCTTCGAACGGGACGATCGACCACGTCAGCGCCCGATAGCTGTCGCCGACCCACCGCGGGTCCATGGCCGTGCCGCCCGGGACCGTTCCGTCGAGCAGAGCCCGGACGTACGTCGACATGTCGTTCGCCGTGGACCGCAATCCACCGGCCGGCGCGTACGCGTCCAGCGGCCACGGGTCCTGCGACCGGTGCAGGACGTCGAATCCGCGAGTGACGTTCGCGGGCAGGTCGGCGGCGGTGAGCGGCATCCACGACTGCGACAGTCCGAGCGGGACGAGCATGCGATCGCGGAGCAGCGACGGGTAGTCGGTGTGCGCGGCCGCGGCCAGCGCCTGGCCGAGCAGCGCGAAGCCGACGGTCGAGTAGGAGTAGCTGCCGCGGGTCGTGAGCGGCGCCGACCGCAGTTGCTGCAGCAAGGTGTCCCGGTCGTAGGTGAACGGATTGGACGCGACAACCCAGTGCCCCACGGCGACCACGGTGTCGGTGCTCATCGGGAACTGCGCCAGCCCGGACGTGTGGGACGCCAACTCGAGTAGTGTCACGTCGCCGACCGGCGAGCCCTGTAGCGGCAGCACGTCCGCGACCTTCGTGTCCTCCCGCACCTCACCCCGGGCGACGGCGTCGACGAACAGTGCCGCGGTGAACGTCTTGGTGACGGAACCGATCTCGTAGTCGGTGTCCTCGGTGGCCCCGAAGTTCGCGAATCGGGTGCCGGAGGCATCGATGTACGCGACGCTCGCGTTCTCGCGGTAGCTGCGTCCGAGGACCTGCCCGGCGAGCGCGATCAGAGCCGGATCCCCGCTCGACGGCGGGGCCAGCGCCGACGCCACGGGAGCGGCGCCCCAGGCGAGGGTCCACGCACAGAACAGCGCGCAGAGAACGGTCGTACGACGCAGCATTTCGACTCCTCGGGCGCGACGGAACGCGCACACAGACGATGCCCCCGACCGGAGGCTATTGTCACCCACCCGAACGCCTGGCACTAGACTTCGGAAGGTTTGCCGACAGGAGGCTTACCTGTCGAGGAGGTGCCCCGCAGCGTGTCGGGAGTGGTTGCGGGATTCACCGTCATATTCGTGATCATCGCGATCGGCTACATTCTCGGCCGACGCGGGACGCTGGGTGCGGAGGGCGAATCCGTCCTGGGCAGGCTGGTGTTCTTCGTCGCCACACCGGCGCTGCTGTTCGATTCGCTCGCATCGTCCGACCTCTCCGTGATCTTCTCGCCCACTCTGGCCGTCGCGGCTGCCACTGCATTGACGGTCGGCGCACTGTACATGGTCGTCGCGAAGCTGTGGCTACACAGGTCCCTTCCGGAACTGACGATCGGCGCGCTGTCGTCGTCGTATGTGAACTCCGCGAATCTGGGCATCCCCATCGCGGTCTTCGTCCTCGGCGACGCCTCGTTCGTGGCGCCGCTGCTGCTGTTCCAGATCATCGCGTACTCCCCCATCGCGCTCACCATCCTCGACGTCACCACGCTCCGGCGGGGCGCGTCGCGACTCGACACGATCACCGCGCCGTTCAAGAACCCGATCGTCGTCGCGGGCGCGGCGGGACTGTTGATCGCCCTACTCGGCTGGACACCGCCGGAAGCCCTGATGCAGCCGTTCCGGCTCATCGGTGGCGCGTCCGTACCGGGTGCGCTGCTCGCGTTCGGCATCTCGCTGTACGGGGTGCGGGTGCTGGAGAAGGGGACGAGTCCGCGTCGCGACGTCGCACTGGCGTCGGTACTCAAGATCGTCGTGCAACCGGTGCTGGCCTATGTGATGGCGCGCTATCTGCTCGGGCTGGGCGGCCACGAACTGTTCGCCATCGTGGTGGTGGCAACGCTGCCGACGGCGCAGAACGTCTTCGTCTACGCCAGCCGGTACGGGGTGGGAACGGTGATGGCCCGGGACACCGCATTCGTCACGACTCTGGCGGCGATTCCGGGGATTGCGCTGGTCTCCGGCCTGCTCGCGGGATGAGGTTACCGTGGCTTATGCGCGTAATCGCCCTCGCAGTGCTGGCCTGCCTCGCCGTCGCCGGATGCGGGTCCGGTTCGAGCACCGACGAACCGACGATTCCCCCGGAGATCGCATCCGCAGTGGATCCCAGCCCGACTAATCCGTCGTCGGGGATGCCCATTCCCTCCGAAGTGCCCGGGGAGGACTTCGGCACCGTCTTCGAACCGCGTCCCGACATCGTCCGGGCGAATCCGACCCCGTTCGAGTCGTGGTCCCGCGCGGACGGAAACAAGGTGGCGATCCACTTCGTCACCGGAACCCCGGAGTGTTACGGCGCCGACGCGACGGTCACCGAGACCGACACCACCGTCACGATCTCGCTGCGCACCGGCACGCTCCCGGAGGCGGCCGACAAGATGTGCATCCTCGTCGCCGTGTTCGGCACCCTCGAGGTCCAGTTGCAGGGGCCGCTCGGAAATCGTCAGGTGATCAACGGTTGACCTGGTGAAGCACTGGTTCCTCAACGTCTGCATCGCCACTGCTCTCCTCCAGGCCGTCTATCACGCTGTCCGCGTTCTCGTCTCCTACCGCGTCCTCGCTCTCGGCGGCGACGCCGTGACGATCGGCGTCGTCACCGCGCTGTTCTCGCTGGCGCCGCTGCTCGTGGCTGTCCGGATCGGACGCGCCGTGGACCGCCGGCATGCGGCCGCGGTTCTGCGGACGGGTGTGCTGCTGACTTCCCTCGGCGTCCTGGTGATCGCCGTCAGCGGCGACCTGATCGTCCTCGGACTCGGGAACGTGATCCTCGGGTTCGGGCAGATCCTCGTGACCGTCGCCGGGCAGGGGTTCATCACGCTCCTCTCCCCACCGGGTGAACTGGACCGCGGTTTCGCCGGATTGACGCTGGGCGTTTCGATCGGCCAGGCCGTCGGGGTACCGCTGGTCGGCGTGATCGCGGCCGGAAGCTCGGACGGCGGCGTCGTCGAGACCACCCTGGCGTTGACGGTGATGGGTGTGGTGGCGCTGGCCGCGGTCCCGTTCGCCTGGCCGATTCGCGAACGCCCGCAGCCGGCGGGACCACCGACGCCCGGCGACCGTCAGTCCGTGTTCAGCATGATCTCGACGACGGGGATGCGACCGGCCGTGTTCAGCAGCCTGATCGTGCTGGCGTCGGTCGACGTCGTCGTCGCGTACCTCCCCGTCCTCGGGCACGAGTTCGGTTTCAGCGTTCTCCTGGTGACGTTGCTGCTGACCGCGCGCACCGCGGCGTCGATCGTGTCGCGCGCCTTCCTGCCGTGGCTGCTCACTTGGGTGCCGCGGTCGAAACTGCTGGTCTCCGCGACGCTGTGCTCGGCGCTGCCCACCGCCCTGCTGCCGTTCGTCCCCCACCCCGCTGTGATGGCGCTGCTGCTCGTCGTCGCCGGATTCTTCTGGGGCATCGGCCAACCCCTGACCATGACGTGGGTGGCCGGGCTCGTCACCGCCGCCAACCGGGCCGCCGCGTTGTCGCTGCGGCTGACCGGCAACCGACTCGGGCAGGTGCTGATTCCGCTGGCCGCGGGCGCCGCGGCAGGCGTCGCGGGGACGTCGTCGATCTTCGTGATCACCGGCGGTCTCCTCGGCACCGCGGCGGTGTCGACGTGGCGAGCTGTGAGTACTTCTTAACCGCCGGCGGTTAACAAGTACTCACGGGTGCCGAAACGTCGCGTCCACCGACACACGACGCTCCACTTCGTCGGATGTGGCGTGCGTCTCTCATCGACACACTGGTTCCCAGTCACGCGTTTGTCAGATCAGGGGTCAGGAGCCACACGATGAGCTATACCGGTGTCATTCCGAGCACGACCGACACACCCCGTCCACGCCCGGACGAGGCCGCCGTGTCGAGCGCGGTCCTGGCGTCCGGAGGTACCACCCCGCGGCTGCGTTTCGTCGACTCCGCGGACGCACAGCCCGAGCCGGCCGCCGTCATGGTGTGGCCGCAGGGCACCCCGCTGCTCGCGGAACTGGTCGCGTTGTTCGCCGACCTCGGGTTGCAGGTGGCGTCCCACGAACAGCTGCCCGAAGGCGAGCCCGGCGGCCCGCTGGTCCACCGTTTCGACTTCAGCACCGGCGACTTCGCCTGGGATGCCGCAACTCCCGGACTGCTCTCCGACGCGTTCGAGGCCGCGGCCGCCGGACATCTGGAGGTCGACGGTTTCACCCGCCTCGTCGCCGCCGCGAACCTGACGTGGACGGATGCCGTCCTGGTCCGGGCGGCGTGCCGGTACCTCCGTCAGGTGGGACTGGGGCTGTCGGAACCCAACATCGTCGCGATCCTGTTGCGGCACAGCGATTTCGTGCGCGGATTCCGCAACCTGTTCACCGCCCGCTTCGATCCCGCCCTCGCCGGCTCCGATCGTGAGAGCGCCGCGACGGACGCCGAGCGGGTGCTGCTCGCCGCGATCGACCGGACCGCGACGATGGACGAGGACCGGCTGCTCCGCGGACTGCTGTCGTTCACCTCGGCGGTGTTGCGCACCAACTGGTTCCGCCACGACCGCACGATCAGCGCCGCCCCCGCGGCCTTCAAGATCGACCCGTCGCTGTTGTCACTGTCCGCGGTCGTGACGCCGTACCGTGAGATCTTCGTGCACTCGCCGATCGTCGAGGGCAGCCACGTCCGCAGCGGCCCGGTGTCCCGCGGCGGCCTGCGCTGGTCGGACCGCAAGGACGACTTCCGCACCGAGGTCCTGGGTCTGATGAAGACGCAGCACGTGAAGAACTCGCTGATCGTCCCGATGGGCGCGAAGGGCGCGTTCGTGGTGCGCACCGAGACGACCCCGGACGCGGTCCGCGCGGCGTACACGAGTTTCATCGACGGACTGCTCGACGTCACCGACGACATCGTCGACGGCGAGATCGTGCATCCCCGCGACACGGTGATCTACGACGAGTCCGACCCGTATCTGGTGGTGGCGGCCGACAAGGGCACGGCCCGGTTCTCGGATCTGGCCAACAGCATCGCGACGCGACGCGGGTTCTGGCTGGGTGACGCGTTCGCGTCCGGCGGGTCCGCCGGCTACGACCACAAGGCGATGGGCATCACGGCGCGCGGCGGATGGGTGTCGGTGCGCAGGCATTTCGCGGAGATGGGCAAGAACGTCGACACGGACGCGTTCACCGTGGTCGGCATCGGCGACATGTCCGGGGACGTGTTCGGCAACGGCATGCTGCTCAGCCGTGCCATCCGGTTGGTCGGCGCGTTCGACCACCGGCACATCTTCCTCGATCCCGAACCCGATTCGGAGGCGTCCTACCGCGAGCGCGAGCGCCTCGCAGCGGTGCCCGGCAGCAGCTGGGACGATTACGACCGCAGCCTCGTCTCGGCGGGTGGCGGTGTGTGGCCGCGGACGGCGAAGAAGATCCCGCTGTCGCCGCAGGTGCGTGAACGTCTCGGCGTGACCGCGACCGAACTCCCCCCGCACGAGGTGGTGAAGGCCCTGCTCACCGCGGACGTGGACCTGTTGTGGAACGGCGGAATCGGCACGTACGTGAAGGCGTCTGCCGAAGTCCACGCGGACGCCGCCGACCCGGCCAACGACGCCGTCCGGGTGGAGGCGAGCGACGTGCGCGCCGCGATGATCGGCGAGGGCGGCAATCTCGGTCTCACCCAGCGCGCCCGCATCGAGTACGCGCTGAACGGCGGCCGGATCAACGCCGACTTCATCGACAACGCCACCGGCGTCGCGACGTCGGATCGGGAGGTGAACCTGAAGGTCGCGTTGGACGCCGCCGTCGCGGCGGGCGAACTCCCCGCGGCGGAACGGAACACGCTGCTCGCCCGGGTTCAGGACGAGATCGGCGAATCGGTGCTCGCCGACGCCGCCTCCCAGACCCTCGCCATCAGCCTCGCCGAGGTCCACGCCCCGTTCCTGCTCGGACGCCACGAGCGGCTGATCGAGAACCTCGAGCGGGACGCCGGGATCAGCCGGGCGGCGGAGGTCCTGCCGTCGGCGGCGGAACTGTCGGCGCGCCACCGCGCGGGCCAGGGACTGGTGCGGCCGGAGATCGCCGTTCTGCTCGCGCAGTCGAAGAACCTCGTCGTCACCGAACTGCTCGCCTCCCCCGTGCTCGACTTCGCGGTGTTCGACGGTGTGCTCGCCGACTACTTCCCGGCCCCCATCCGCGAACGCGTCCCCCGTCAGATCAGCGGTCACCGGCTCGCCAGGGAGATCGTGGCCGTCATCGTGGCGGGCGACATGATCGACCGCGTCGGACCGGGCCTGATCCACCGACTGGAGGAGCGGCTCGGCGTCGGCACCCCCGAGATCACCGTCGCGTACGCGGTGGTGCGGCAGGTGTTCGACATCGACCGGCTGTGGAACGAGGTCCTCACGCTGCCCGGCGCGTCGCACCGGACCCGGCTGAACCTGCACTTCGGCATCCAGGACCTGATCGAGCGCACCACGTCGTGGCTGCTGCGGCACCGCACCACGGGCACGGATGCGCAGGAGTTGATCGAGCGTTTCGCGAAGCCGGTCCAGGAACTCGCGGCCGCGCTGCCCCGCCTCACCGGCGCACCGGCCCAGGACCTGGGCACGCTGCGGATCCTGGCGCAGGCCTTCGCCCTGGAGACCACCGCGCAGTCGCTGGACGTGCCGATCACCCAGGTGGCCGAGGCGTACCGCGAGTTCGGCCGCGTGGTGGGCCTCGACTGGCTGTCGGAACGGTTCTCCGTCGGCGAGACCGGGACCACCTACTGGGAGGCGATGGCGGGAGCCGTCCTCGTCGACAACCTCCAGGAGCACTGGCACGGCCTGATCGGGCTCGTCCTGCGCGGCGCCTCGCCCGCGACGACCGCCGCCGACGCCGTCGCCCACTGGCTCACCGAACACACCACCGCCGCGGACCGCCTGGCACAGATGCTCGGCGAACTGCGCAGCCTCGACCGCGTGGACAACTCGAGCATCTGCGTCATCGACGCCGAACTGTCGCTCGCGCTGACCCGCTGCTGAACCCGAACCACCTTTCACGAACCGATCAGCACTTCAACCAAAGGAGCTCGAAAGTGCCTACTCTCCAACGTGATGTCGCCATCGTCGGCGCAGGCCCGTCCGGCCTGGCCGCAGCGACGGCGCTGCGTAAGGCGGGGTTGTCCGTCGCCGTCCTGGAGGCGCGCGACCGCGTCGGAGGCCGCACCTGGACCGACACCATCGACGGCGCGATGCTGGAGATCGGCGGTCAGTGGGTCTCCCCCGATCAGACGGCGCTGATCTCGCTGCTCGACGAACTCGGCCTGGAGACGTTCGACCGGTACCGCGAGGGCGAATCCGTCTACATCTCGGCCGCGGGCGACCGCACCCGCTACACCGGTGAGTCGTTCCCCGTCGACGAGACCACCCGCAAGGAGATGGACCGCCTGGTCCAGATCCTCGACGATCTCGCCGCGCAGATCGGGGCCGAGGAGCCGTGGGCGCATCCGCTGGCCCGTGAACTGGACACGATCTCGTTCAAGCACTGGCTGATCGAGCAGTCCGACGACGCCGAGGCTCGCGACAACATCGGCCTGTTCATCGCCGGCGGCATGCTGACCAAGCCCGCGCACTCGTTCTCCGCGCTGCAGGCGGTGCTGATGGCCGCGTCCGCCGGATCGTTCTCGCACCTGGTGGACGAGGACTTCATCCTCGACAAGCGGGTCATCGGCGGCATGCAGCAGGTGTCGATCCGGATGGCGGCCGCCCTCGGCGACGACGTCTTCCTGAACGCCCCCGTGCGTACCGTCCGGTGGAGCGAGGACGGCGCAGTCGTGCTGGCGGACGGGGACATTCGCGTGGAAGCGTCCCGCGTGATCCTCGCCGTCCCGCCGAACCTGTACTCCCGCATCTCGTACGACCCGCCGCTGCCGCGCCGCCAGCACCAGATGCACCAGCACCAGTCGCTGGGACTCGTCATCAAGGTGCACGCCGTGTACGAGACCCCGTTCTGGCGTGCGGACGGCCTGTCCGGCACCGGATTCGGCGCCTCCGAGGTCGTGCAGGAGGTGTACGACAACACCAACCACGAGGACACCCGCGGCACCCTCGTCGCGTTCGTGTCGGACGAGAAGGCCGACGCGATGTTCGCACTGAGCGAGGAAGAGCGCCGCGCCACCATCCTCGGCTCCCTCGCCCGCTACCTCGGGCCGAAGGCCGCCGAGCCGGTGGTGTACTACGAGTCCGACTGGGGCTCCGAGGAATGGACCCGGGGCGCGTACGCCGCGAGCTTCGACCTCGGTGGGCTGCACCGGTACGGCAAGGACACGCGGACGCCGGTCGGACCGTTCCACTTCTCCTGCTCGGACATCGCCGCCGAGGGCTACCAGCACGTGGACGGCGCCGTCCGGATGGGTCAGCGCACCGCCGCGGACATCGTCGCCCGCCTCGGAAAGTAATCCCGTCCGGTCATCGCCCGGCAGTCACGACTGCCGGGCGATGATCGCGAGCAGCAGTTCGGCGCGCACGCGCGCCACGTCCAGCCGGCAGTCGATCAGCGATTCGATCCGCGCCATGCGGCTGCGCAGGGTGTGCCGGTGCACGCCCATCACCGCCGCCGCCGACTCCCAGTGCCCGTTCGCCTCGAGGAACGCCCGCAGCGACCCCAGCAATTCGGTGCCGTTGCTGCGGTCGTAGTCGTCGATCGGCGAGATCATCGTGTCCGCCAGCGAGTTCAGCACCTCCCGCGTCGAACTGAACGCGAGCAGCGCGCTGCCGGTCAGCGCCGCGAATTCCAGCGGATCCGCCCCCGCCTCGGCGGCCGACGCGGCGAGTTGGGACTGTTCGATGGCCGCCACGAGACCGGCGATCTCCCGCCGCCCGCTCAGCCCGGCCCGGATCGCCTTCCGCTCCGGGGCGGACAGACTGCGCAGCATCGCCCGCGCGAAGTCGACGTCGTCGGTTCCCCGCAGCAGGACGGTGACCCGCGCATCGTGCCTGCGTGAGAACAGTTGCCGTCCGGCCTTGTTCATGGCCACCGCGACCGCCGACTCGGCCCGTTCCGCGAGCGCGGGCGTCTCGGCCACGACCGTGAGTCCGCGGATCATGCCGTCCGCGTCCGCGGCGTGCCGGATCTGCGACCACGCGGGCGCGAGGTCGCGGTCCTCGGTGAGCAGCAGGCCGAGGGCGTGCGAATTGAGCCGGTTCTGTGCCGTCCTGAGTCGCACCGGCTTCTCGAAATCCAACGCGAGCAACGAGTTCGCGTGACCGAGCAGGATCTGGTCCACGTGACTGAGCGCGATGGGACTGATCACGGCGAGGTGGCCGTGCGGGGTGCTGCCGACGCTGATCTGCTGCACCGTGATCGACGCGCCCGAGCGCGCGAGCGACACGCTGCTCGACGCCCCGCCGGTGCCCGCCTCCAGCACGTCCCGCAGTTCCCCGAGCACGTCCTCCGCGGGCTGCGCCGGATGCGCCTCCAGCACCCGGCCGGACAGGTCGAGGAGCAGGACGGTGGACGACGTGGCGACGGCGAGTTCGCGGACGGTGGCGCCGGTGCCGCCCTGGATGACGGCGCGGGTCATCCGCGGTTGCGCCCGGGACGCGCGCAGCACCGCCTCGTACTCCTGCTCTGCCAGACGGTTCATGACCCTCTTGACCACCGCCGCGAACGGCGTGGGCAGCGGTATCTCGAGCAGCGGCAGTCCGATCTCGTCGGCGACGACCACCAGGTCCTCGGGCACCTCGGGATGGGAGAGTCCGGTGCCGAACCCGACCGCCGCCACGCCGGCCTCGCCGAGTCCGCGCAGGTACCGCGCCCGGTCGGCGGCCGTCAGCGGAAGCCGGATACCGGTGGTGAGGAGCAATTCGCCGCCGGAGAGCCAGCGGACGGGGTCCTGCAATTCGGTGGCGTGGGCGAACGTGATCTCGTTGCCGAGACCGGCGGCGCCACCCTTCAGTTCGAGAGCCAGGTCCGGCTGGGACAACATCCAGCGAACGGGAACGGTCATGTCGGCTCCTGCGCAGTGTGCGGTCGGGTCCGTGTCACCCTGACCGGTCGGAATGGGGATAGCGCTGGACAAGTTGGCCAGCTGAGCACGGACGACTACTCCATTGTGTCAGACGCCGACCTCGAACACCGCCGAAACGCAACATTAACGAATCAAGTTCGTTTGCCCCCTTGCGCGCGGGACGCACCCTCCGCATACTTAACGAATCCCATTCGCTAAGTGACCCACGTCTCACGCGGGCCGCCACCCGAGACCCGGAGTTGTCGTTGACCCACCCCAGGAATCCCACGTGACCGCCGCCGTCCGCGTCCCCCTGACCCTCGGCCGCGGTATCGCCACCTTCAGCGTCTTCGTCGTCGGCTACATCACGGCCAATCTCATCCCGCTCATGATCATCGCGATGGTCGACGACCTCGGCGTCACCCAGACCGTCGCCGGCGCCGTCCTCACCGGTTCACTGCTGGCCACCGCGCTCGTCTGCCTCGCGACCACCCGATGGGCGGCCGGCCGCTCACGCCACCTGCTCGGCCGCGTCAGCCTCGTCGTGATGGCCACCGGTTTCGGCGTCGCCGCCCTCGTCCACTCCGCGCCGATCGCGTGCGCCGCCATCATCGTCGGCGGGATCGGCGCCGGCGGCGCGGTCGCGGTCGGCGGGGCCGCCCTGGCCGCGCTGAACAATCCGAACCGGGTGTCCGGGATCAACGGTCTCGTCAACCGCACCGCGGTCACCGGGGTTCTCGCGCTCATCCCGATCCTCGGCCTGCACATGACCAATGCGTTCGGGATCGTCGCGGTGCTGGCGCTGGCGACGGTGTTCACGATCGCCTGGCTGCCGTCCGCCCCCGCCGTCGACGAGGACGAGCCGAGCGCGGCGCACACCCGAACCCCGTTGCCCGAGGGCGTCACCGAGAAGAAACTGGCCGTCGCCGGCTTCTCCCTGCTCGTACTCTTCGCGATCTGGGCGATCGGCGAGGACTCGCTGTGGGCGGTGTCCGGCATCATGGGCGCCGAACACGCCTCCCTGACCGAACAGCAGATGGGTCTGGCGCTCAGCCTGTCCACCGCGGGCGGCATCGCCGCCGCCCTCGTCCTCACCGCGCTCGGTTCGCGCCTCGGCCGCACCGTCCCCACCGCCGTCCTCCTCGGATTCGGCGCCGCCCTGAAACTGGGCTCGTGCCTGGCCACCGATTCGACGACGTATCTGGTGCTCATCATCGCCTGGAACACGGTGTACGCCGCGGCCTTCATCTACGTGGTGGCCATCGCCGCCGCGCTGGACTCGTCCGGCCGCTGGTCCGCCCCGCTCCTGGGCACATATCTGGTGGGGTCGGCGTTCGCCCCGCTCTTCGGCACGCTCGTGACCGGCGCCGTCGGGTACGTCGCGTTCGGCTTCGTCCTGGCGGGCATCAGCCTCGCCCTGCTCGTGCCGATCGTCTGGATCGCCCGCCTGTCGACGCGCACCGAGCAGGCCTCCGCGTTACCCGGACAGGATCCCGCTGCCCGGTACACCACCTCGGTCGTCGTCTGACGGAAAGAGAGAACATCATGAACACGGACACGACCCACTACCGCGGCGGCCGGATCTTCACCGCCGCCGAACCGGCCTGGGCCGAGTCGATGATCGTCCGGGGCGACCGCCTCACGTACGTCGGCGACACCGCGACCGCCGACACGCTGTCCGGCGACGCCCGCGTCGTCGACCTCGGCGGGGCATTCGTCCTGCCCGGCTTCATCGACGCCCACACCCACCTGCTGATGATGGGACAGGCCCTGCAGAAGGTGGACCTGCAGAGCGCCGCCGACCTGACCGACATCCAGGACCGCATCCGCCGGTTCGCCGCCGAGAACCCGGACGCACCCCGGCTCCTCGGCCGCAGCTGGCTGTTCTCCGCACTCGACGGGCACCCGCCGACGCGTCAGATGATCGACGCCGCCGAAGCCGACCGACCCGTCTACCTCGATTCCAACGACGTGCACTCGGCGTGGGTGAACACCGCCGCGCTGCGCGAACTCGGCATCGACGCGGACACCCCGGACCCGATCGGCGGCCGGATCGAGCGCGATCCCGTCACCGGCGAGGCCACCGGCATGCTGTTCGAGACGGCGGTGACCCAGATCGTGTGGCCCGCCCTCGCGAAGGTGATCAGCAACGACGAACGGGACACCGCGCTCGCGGCCGCCTTCGAGCAGTATCTCGCCGACGGCGTCACCGGTGCGGTCGACATGGCGCTCGGCGCGGACGAGGTCGCCGCGCTCGAACGCGCACTGGCCGCAGGCGGCGGCACGCTTCCGCTGCGGGTGGCCGGGCACTGGCTGATCGAACGAACCGATTCGGAAGAGGACAACGTCCGCCAGGTGCACGAGGCGGCGGAGTACCAGCAGCGCCTGCAGGGCCCCTGGCTGCGGATGGCCGGGATCAAGGTCATCATCGACGGTGTCATCGACAGCTGCACCGCCGCCATGAAAGAGCCGTACTCGGACGGCACGAACGCCGAACCGATCTGGGACCTCGCCGCGCTGGCACCGGTCGTCGCTGCGGCCGACGCCGCCGGACTCCAGGTGGCGATGCACGCCATCGGTGACGAGGCGTCGGAGATCGCGCTCGACGCGCTCGAACACGCCGTCGCCACCAACGGGATTCGCCCGCGACGGCACCGGATGGAGCACCTGGAGACGATCACGGAGGACAACGTGCAGCGGCTCGCCCGGCTAGGAGTCGTCGCCTCGATGCAGCCGGTGCACGCCGACCCGGCGATCCAGGAGAACTGGCGGGCGATGCTGGGCGACCATCGGGTCGAGCGGGCGTTCCCGTGGCCCGAGATGACGGCGGCGGGCGCTGTCCTCGCGCTGGGCTCCGACGCCCCCACCGCACCGCATCCCCCGCTGCCCAACATGTACATCGCGACGACGCGCAAGTCCGCGATCGATCCGGCGCTCGCGCCCAACCTGCCCGAGTACGCACTGCCGATGGCGGACGCGCTCGCGCACGCCACCCGCGACGCCGCCTACTCGTGCCGCTGGGACGACCTCACCGGTCAACTCGTCGCGGGCAAGGCCGCCGACTTCGTGGTCCTCGACGGGGATCCGTTCACCGCCGGCGCCGATTCCCTCCTCACCGCGCGGGTGCAGCTCACCGTGGTGGCCGGCTCGGTGCGCCACGAGGCGGAGGTGGCAGGCAGCCACCCGAGGTAGCCGACCCGCTCAGTCCCGTTCGGCTGCGGCGTCTTCCGTGACGCCGCAGCCGATCTGCTCACAGAACCCCAGCATCGCCGTGCGCGCGGCATCGACGGTGATGAGACTGTTTCCGCCGACGATGTGCAGACCGTACGCGTCTTCGAGGGCCACCAGATTCATTGCCGCCTGGTCGATGTCACCGCGCACGGCGAACTCCCCCGACGCGTGCCCGTCGCCGAGGATCGCGCGGTACGTCGCGAGTTGCCGCAGATACATCTTCCGGACCAGTTCGTCGTGCAGCGCCGAAGTGCCCGACATGAAGTCGAATTCGTAGAGCAGCCGCATCAGGGTGTCGTCGGGCCCGCTCGGCAGCCCCGCGTCGACGGCCGTCCTCAGCTTGGCGGCGTACGACGCCTGGGCGGCCACCGCCTCGTCGCGCTGATCGCAGTAGCGTTCGGTGCCCGCCCGGTGCGCCTCGACGAGAAGCGCATCCAGGTCGTCGAAATAGTAGAGCAGCGCACCGCGCGTCAGGCCCGCCCGCTTCGCCACGTCGGTCAGGGACAGGGACCGCAGTCCGTGCACGGATCCGGCCTGCAGCGTGGCCTCGATGAGTTCGGAACGCCGCTGCTTCTGAGTGTTCGGTCGCGCCATGCCGTTGACAGTAGCCGACGTGATCTGTGACACTCGGCCCAGTTGTTTGACGGATGTGTCAAAAAACTATTCGACCCCCTCACCTCCCCGAACGGACAGCTCATGGACCAGACCGCCCGGCCGCCCACCGCCACTCCCCCCGCCGCCGCGGGCGCCTACGAGGCCTCGCTCTCGCGGAGCATCGGCGTCGGCGGGAACATCCTGATCACCCTGTCGTCGATCTCACCGGCGTCGAGCGTCTTCATCCTCGGCGGCTCGGCCCTCGCCCTGTTCGGCACCGGCGTCTTCTGGGCGTTCCTCATCGCCGGCGTCGTCAGCATCCTCATCGCCTTCTGCTACGCCGAACTCGCCTCCGCGTATCCCGTTGCCGGCGGCGACTATTCGCTGGTGTCGCGGGCACTCGGACCGGCCTTCGGCGTCGCCACGTTCTTCATCAGCCTCATCTCCCTGCCGCTGATCATCGCGGTCTTCGCCCTCGGCGTCGCCGACTATCTGGGCGTCGCGATCCACGGACTGTCGCCGCAGCAGACCGCCCTGGTCGTGGTCGTGATCACCACCGTGACCGCGTGTTTCGACATCCGGACGAACGCGTGGCTCACCGGGGTCTTCCTGGGTGTCGAGATGGCGGCGCTGGTCCTGCTCACCGTCCTGGGTTTCGTCCACATGGAACGGCCGCTGTCGAGCCTGCTCAGCCCGGAGGTCCTCGACCCGGCCACCGGCCAGCTCGCACCGCTGGCGATCTCCGGACTGATGCTGGCCGTCACCCAGGGCATCTTCGCGTACAACGGGTACGGCGGCGCCGTGTACTTCGCCGAGGAGACCAAGAATGCCGCCCGCTCGATCGCGAAGGCCGTGATCTGGAGCGCCGTCATCACCGTCGCCACCGAACTCGTCCCGCTGATCGCCATCATGGTCGGCGCCCGCTCGCAGACCGAACTTTTCGGTTCCAGCCTCCCCGTCGAGGCCTTCCTCACCGAACGCGCCGGTCACGCCGTCGCCATGGTGGTCATGCTCTCGATCGCCCTCGCCGTGATCAACGCGATCATCGCGATCACGCTGCAGGCCGGCAGGCTCCTCTACGCCGCCGCTCGCGATCGCGCCCTCCCCGGGACCGTCGCGGCGCCGCTGCAGGCCGTCAGCGCCAAGGGCCGCGTCCCCGTGCTCGCCACCGTCGTGATGGGCGCCATCGCGTTCGCCGCGTGCTTCGTCCCGCTGGACGTCCTGCTCACCGCCACCGGGTCGACCCTGACGTTCACCTACCTGTTCATCGCGCTGGCCGCGATCAACCACCGCCGCGGCGGCACCGCCCGACCCGGCTACCGGATGCCGTTGTGGCCGCTGGCCCCGGGAATCTGCATCGCCGCACTCGGTCTCGTCTTCGTCGTCACCCTGCTCGACCCGGAGCAGTGGCTCAGCCTCGGCATCTCCCTCGGGCTCGTCGCCGCCGGCTTCGTCTACTTCGCCCTGTACCTGCGACCGCGCAAGAACACCCACCTGCTGCTGCTCGACGCCGCCCCCGAGGAGACCTGCTGATGCTCGACCTGCTGCTGAACAACGGCGTCGTCCGCACGTTCGACGCTCCCGGCCGGGCCGAGGCCGTCGGCATCGCGGACGGCCGGATCCGATACGTCGGGACCACCGAGGACGCCCCGCCTGCCCGGCGGACCATCGACCTGCGCGGCCGGCTGGTCACCCCCGGCATCATCGACAGCCACAACCATCTGCTCCTCGGATTCGACCCCGACGCGGTGAGCCTCGAAGGCGCACACGACCTCACGGAGGTCCGGCGGCGGATCGGCGCGCACGCGGCCGCCCGCCCCGACCTCGACTGGATCTGCGCCGAGAACGCCGTCTACTCCGTGGTGACCGGGCGCAGGCCGAACGCCGGCGACCTCCGCGGCCTCACCGACCGCCCGGTCTTCATCACCACCTACGACCAGCACTCGGTGTGGCTGAACGAGGCCGCGCTGCGGAAGCTCGGGATCGACCGCGGCACGCAGATCCCCTGGGGCCGGCCGGAATTCGACGGCCACGGCGCACCCACCGGCTGGGTCACGGACTTCTACACCAGCGCGATGACGCGGGCCGGTCTGGCCGGGCTGCAGCGCGACATCCCGATGTACTCCCCCGACCGCCGGTACCGGCGCATCACGTCCAGCCTGGAGATGGCGACCGCGAGCGGCATCACCACCGTCGTCGAACCGCAGGTCCCGCTGGCCGAACTCGACCTGATGTACCGGGCGCGCGCCGAGGGGCGGATGCACTCGCGGGTGATCACCGCCCTGTTCCACCCGGTCGGCGCCGACGCCGCGTTCCGCCGGGACCTGCGGGAGGCCGTCGACGGCGCGCCGGTCGACGACATGCTGCGGCTCGGGCCGGTGAAGTTGTACGCCGACGACGTGATCGAGCCGCACACCGCCGCCATGCTCGCCGACTACGCGAACCGGCCGGGACACCGCGGCGCGCCGAGCCTCCCACCGCAGGAGTTCACCGCGATGCTCACCGAACTCGACCGCCTCGGCTTCCAGACGCACACGCACGCGACCGGCGACTGGGGCATCCGCCTCGCGCTCGACTCCATCGAGCACGCCGCCCGCGTGAACCGCACCACCGACCGGCGGCACGGCATCGTCCACGTCGAGTGCCTGCATCCCGAGGACCTTCCCCGGTTCCGGGAACTCGGCGTCGTCGCGGCGATGCAGCCGCGGCACTGCTCGCCCGACCTCGTCGCGGGGACGTGGATGGAGAACGTCGGCGAGGACCGGTGGGACCGGGCGTGGCGGTTCCGTTCGCTCGCCGAGTCCGGCGCGGTGCTGGCGTTCTCCAGCGACTGGCAGGTCGGGGAGATGGATCCGCTCGTCGGCCTGTACTCCGCCCTCACCCGCTCGGGTCTGGACGGCCGCGCCGACTGGACCCCGCGTGAACGGATGGACCTGGATTCGGCGTTGCGGGCGTACACCCGCGGCGGCGCGTGGGCCTGGCACGCCGAGGACGACCTCGGCGTGATCCGTCCCGGTGCCCACGCCGACCTGGTCGTCTGGTCGGCGGACCTGTACGCGCTCGAACCCGGAGAACTGCTGGACCAGCGGGCCGATCTCACTCTGGTCGGCGGCGAGGTCGTGCACGACGCCACCGTCGCGAGCGTCCCCGCGGACGTGCCGTTCGCCGGTTCCGGCGCAGCCGGGCACACCTGTTCGCACGGATGACGTCCGGATTGGACAACTCGGCGCGGCGGGGGGCGCGTCTTTCACCATTTTGTCAGCTGCCTCTGGCTTGTGAGACAGCGCACACTTGTTTTCAGATGTTCTGCAACTCCGGGCCCCGGTCGGACCGTTCCACCGACGGCCCGCCGCGGACCACGAGTTTCGACCCCACGAGAGGAACCGGTACCGATGTCGATCGACGTACTCGAGAACTACATCAACGGTGAGTTCGTCGCCTCATCCGCGACGGAAACGCTGGACTTGATCAACCCTGTAGACGAGAGCGTCGTCGGGCGGGCGCCCGTCTCCACCAAGGCCGACGTCGACGCGGCCGTCGAGGCCGCCGAGCGGGCGTTCGTCTCGTGGGGCAAGACCACTCCGAGCGTGCGGCAGGCCGCGTTGCTGAAGCTCGCCGACGCGATCGAGGCGCACAGCGACGAACTCGTCGAGGCCGAGTGCCGCAACACCGGGCAGCCGAAGCAGGTCATCGCCGACGAAGAGATCAAGGTGGGCGCCGACCAGCTCCGCTTCTTCGCGGGCGCCGCCCGCATGCTCGAAGGCAAGGCCGCCGGCGAGTACATGGACGGCTTCACCTCCTACGTGCGCCGCGAGCCGATCGGCGTGGTCGGTCAGGTCACCCCGTGGAACTACCCGTTCATGATGGCCCTGTGGAAGATCGGTCCCGCGCTCGCGGCGGGCAACACGATCGTGCTCAAGCCGAGCGACACCACCCCGAACAGCACGCTCGTCCTGGCCCGGCTGACCAAGGGGATCCTGCCGGACGGCGTCTTCAACGTCGTCCTCGGCAACGGCGAGACCGGCGCCACCCTCGTGGAGAACCCGGCCCTCGGCCTGGTGTCGATCACCGGATCCGTGCGGGCGGGCATCGCCGTCGCCGTCTCCGCCGCACGCCAGCTCAAGCGCGCCCACCTCGAGCTCGGCGGCAAGGCCCCCGCGATCGTCTTCGGCGACGTCGACATCGAGAAGACCGCGAGCGGCATCGCCGAGGCCGCCTTCTTCAACGGCGGCCAGGACTGCACCGCCGCCACCCGCGTCCTCGTCCACGAGTCCATCCACGACCAGCTCGTCGACGCCCTCGTCCGCAAGGCCGAGACCCTCAAGCCCGGCCTGCCGGACGACCCGGACACGTTCTACGGCCCGCTCAACAACGTCAACCACTTCGACGCGGTCAGTTCCAAGATCGCCGCGCTCCCCACCTCCGCCAAGATCGTCACCGGCGGAAAGCGTTCGGGAGAGCAGGGATTCTTCTTCGAACCCACCGTGATCACCGGCGTCGACCAGCGCGACGACATCGTGCAGGAGGAGACGTTCGGTCCCATCCTCACCGTGCAGAGCTTCTCCGACGAGAAGGAGGCCGTCACCCTCGCCAACGACGTCCGGTACGGCCTGGCGTCGAGCGTGTGGACCAACGACCACGGCGTCACGCAACGGCTCTCGGCCGCACTCGATTTCGGTGCCGTCTGGATCAACTGCCACATCCCGCTGGTCGCCGAGATGCCGCACGGCGGCTTCAAGTACTCCGGATACGGCAAGGACCTCTCCGGCTACGGCGTCGAGGACTACACCCGCATCAAGCACGTCATGAGTTCCAACGACTGACGTCGCTCCCACCCATCCCATCCACGTCACGACCCTGAGGACTGCACCATCATGAACGACATCCAGTACCGGCTGCCGCAGAAGCGCGCCCTGGTCACCGAGCTCCCCGGCCCGAAGTCGGCGGCCCTCACCGCACGTCGCCGCGCCACCGTGGCCGCGGGCGTCGGCTCCAGCGTCCCCGTGTACGCGGCGGATGCCGACGGTGGTGTGGTCGTCGACGTCGACGGCAACTCGCTGATCGACCTCGGCTCGGGCATCGCCGTCACCAGCGTGGGCGCGTCCGATCCGGCCGTCGCCGAGGCGGTCCGCGAGCAGGTCGGGCATTTCACCCACACCTGTTTCATGGTCACCCCGTACGAGGGCTACGTCCGCGTGGCGGAGGAACTCGCCGCCCTCACCCCCGGCGACCACGAGAAGCGCACCGTCCTGTTCAACTCGGGCGCCGAGGCGGTGGAGAACGCCATCAAGGTTGCCCGCCTCGCCACCGGCCGCGACGCCGTCGTCGCATTCGACCACGCCTACCACGGTCGCACGAACCTGACGATGGCCCTCACCGCCAAGTCGATGCCCTACAAGGCCCACTTCGGCCCGTTCGCGCCCGAGGTGTACCGGCTCCCGATGTCCTACCCGTACCGGGACCAGGACGGACTGACCGGCGAGCAGGCCGCTCAGCGCGCCATCAGCCAGATGGAGAAGCAGATCGGCGCCGATTCGCTCGCGGCGATCATCATCGAGCCGATCCAGGGCGAGGGCGGATTCATCGTTCCCGCCGAGGGATTCCTCCCCACCCTGGTGAACTGGGCCCGCGCCAACGGCGTCGTGTTCATCGCCGACGAGGTACAGACCGGATTCTCCCGCACCGGCGCCTGGTTCGCGTGCGAGCACGAGGAGATCGTCCCGGACATCATCACGATGGCCAAGGGCATGGCCGGCGGCATGCCGCTGTCCGCGATCACGGGCCGCGCCGAACTCCTCGACAAGGTGCACCCCGGCGGACTGGGTGGCACGTACGGCGGCAACCCCGTCGCGTGTGCCGCCGCGCTCGCCGCGATCGACAGCATGCGGAAGTTCGACCTGCCCGCTCGCGCACAGCACATCGGCGACCTGGCCCTGCCGCGGCTGCAGGCCCTCGCCGCCGAGGTCGGGGTCATCGGTGAGGTGCGTGGACGCGGCGCGATGCTCGCGATGGAGTTCGTCAAGCCCGGCACGACCGAGCCGGATGCGGAACTGACGAAGGCGATTGCCGCCCGTGCGCTCGAACAAGGTGTCATTCTGCTGACATGCGGTACGTACGGAAACGTCATCCGGCTGCTTCCGCCGCTGGTGATCGGCGACGACCTGCTCGACGACGCCCTGACCGTGATCGAGCAGATCGTGCGCTCGCTCGTCTGACCCGTGCGCCTTTTCGGTAGCCACCACGACCGAAAAGGCGCACGAGCACGAACCGCCCACCCATCGACCAGAGGAGACATCATGACCCGGACGACCACCGGCACGTTCCATCCTCTGGACCCGTTGGGGGCGGACGAATTCGCGAAGGCCGCGGCCGTCCTCGCCCGGGAACACGGGGTCGGGGACGGCTGGCGGTTCGCGTCGATCGAACTCGCCGAGCCGGACAAGGCGGCGGTGTCGGCGTTCGACGCGTCGGGCACCGTCCCGGACCGCCGGGCGATCGTCGTGTGCTTCGACCGCGGCAGCGGAGACACCTACAAGGCGCTCGTCTCGCTGACCGGAGACAACGTGGTCTCCTGGCAGCACATCCCGGACGTCCAGGCGAATTTCACGGTCGACGAATGGGAAGAGGCGGACGCCTTCCTCCGCGGGCACCCCGACGTGATCGCGGCGCTCGCGAAGCGCGGGGTCACGGACATGAGCCTGGTGTTCATGGACGTGTGGACGTACGGCGACGTGGTGACCCCGGAGAAGTACAAGGGCCGCCGGCTCGGCTGGTCGGACACCTGGGTGCGGGCGTCCGAGGGCACCAACCCGTATGCGGGGCCGGTCAACGGTTTCCACTGTGTGATCGACGTCAACAAGATGGAACTGCTCGAGATCGAGGACACGTTCAGCGTCGAACGCCCCGAGGTCATGGGCGAGTACGTGCCCCGGCACATTCCGGAACGGATCCGGAACGCGAGCACGCGCCCGCCGTTGAGGCCGTTGGACATCGTCCAGCCGGAGGGACCGTCGTTCACACTCGAGGGCAACAAACTCGAATGGCAGAACTGGTCGCTGCGGGTGGGGTTCAACTACCGCGAGGGCATGACCCTGCACGCGGTGACCTACAACGACAACGGCCGGGTGCGTTCGATCGCGAACCGGATGTCGTTCGCGGAGATGGCGGTGCCGTACCGCGACACCAGCACCGATCACTACCGCCGCACCGCCTTCGACATCGGCGAGTGGGGCATCGGGTTCATGACCACCTCACTCACCCTGGGCTGCGACTGCCTCGGCGAGATCCGGTACCTCGACGCCGTCCTCCACGACAGCCACGGTGTGCCGTTCACGATCGAGAACGCGATCTGTATCCACGAGGAGGACAACGCCGTCCTCTGGAAGCACGTCGACCACGACGGCTCCGAGGTGCGCCGCATGCGGCGGCTGACGGTGTCGACGCACGTGACGGTCGCGAATTACGAATACCTCGTCTACTGGCGGTTCTACCAGGACGGCAACATCGAGTGCGAGGTCCGTGCCACCGGGATCATGGTGGTCAGCCACTTCCCCGAAGGCGGTGAGCACCCGAGCGGCACCCTGGTCGACACCCGCACGTACGCGCCGTTCCACCAGCACTTCCTGGTCGCGCGGCTCGATCTCGACATCGACGGCACCGAGAACACGGTGTACGCGACCGAGACCGAGATCGTGCCGATGGGCCCGGACAATCCCCTCGGGCTCGCGCTACGCCAGAAGAACACCCCGCTGCGCACCGAACACGAGGGCAGGCAGGACTTCGACTGGCAGAGCCAGCGCGCGTGGAAAGTCGTCAACGACAACACGACCACCGGACTCGGCACCGCCCCCGCCTACAAACTCGTTCCCGGCGGCGCGATCCCGTCGATGTTCGACCCGGCGTCACCGATCTTCCAGCGCACCGGCGCGATCGGCCACACCGTCTGGGTGACGCCCAACTCCCCCGACGAACGCTGGCCCGCCGGCGAATTCGTGAACCAGAGCAAGGTCGATCACGGACTTCCCGCCTGGACCGCGGCCGACCGCCCGATCGAGAACACCGACGTGGTGCTCTGGTACACGTTCGGGATCCACCACATTCCGCGGCCGGAGGACTGGCCGATCATGCCTGCGGACACCGTGTCCTTCTGGCTGAAGCCGGCCGGATTCTTCGACCGCAACCCCGCCCTCGACGTCGCCCCCACCCCGGAGGCGTGCGATCACCACCATCCCCACCACGAGGACTCCGATGACTGATTTCGAACGGCTCCGCGCCACCCTGCCCACCGGTCTGTGGATCGACGGCGCCCAGACCGACCCGATCGACGGCGGCACCTTCCCGGTGTACGACCCGGCAACGGGAACCCTCATCGCCGACGTCGCGGATGCGGGTGGCAAGGACGCGATGCGCGCACTGGACTCCGCCGCGGCGGTCCAGGAGGAATGGGCGGCCACCGCACCCCGGCAGCGGTCGATCATCCTGCGGTCGGCGTGGGAGAAGGTCATCGAGCGCACCGACGACCTCGCGCTGCTCATGACGATGGAGATGGGCAAGGCCCTGCCGGAGAGCCGCGGCGAGGTGAACTACGG
>NZ_JBFUHV010000092.1:0-33662 GCF_056402215.1 Rhodococcus sp. P4_B6
CCATAGCGGAGGGGAAACGCCCGGTCCCATTCCGAACCCGGAAGCTAAGCCCTCCAGCGCCGATGGTACTGCACCCGACAGGGTGTGGGAGAGTAGGACACCGCCGAACATCCGTTACCGAAAGCCCCCCAACCATGTTGGGGGGCTTTCGGCATTTCACAACACTTTCACCCACCGCAACTTGATAACGCTGCGGTAACGTCCCCCCGGTTCCCCTTTGGCAGGTCCTTCGCCTGCGTAACGTGGCCCGGGCAGATCCGTTGGGATCGTGCCGTGCGGTGCGCGTCCTCCCGGATCACCCGAGGTGACGAAGGGGAATCTGTGGTGACGAGCACGATGTCGAAACAACGTCCGGCTGTCAGAGCGGCTGTCGCGTTCGCAGGCTTGATGGTGGCCGCCGGCTCCGTCGCGGGGTGCACGAAGACCGACACCGCGAGCGGCGGATCGCTCCTCCAGCAACTGCAGGACAGCGGAACGGTGACCGTCGGTTTCGCCGGCGAGGCGCCGTACAGCTTCGAGCAGGACGGAAAGTTGACCGGCGCCACCGTGGCGTTGCACCGGGAAATCTTCAAGAACCTCGGCATCGACAACGTCGAGGGCGTGAGCACCGACTTCGGAGCCCTCATTCCCGGACTGCAGGCCCGCCGCTTCGACGTCGTCAGTGCCGGCATGTCGATCCTGCCGCAGCGCTGCGAGCAGGCAGCGTTCAGTGAGCCGGAATTCAACTACACGACCGCGCTGATGGTGCCCAAGGGCAATCCCGCGAACCTCACCGACATGCAATCGGTGCAGCAGAGCGGGGTGCGGATGGCCGCGATGACCGGGGCGATCGAATCGGACTACGCGCAGCAACTCGGAATCGACGCGATGCAGGTGGCGTCGCCGCAGGACGGAATGGACGCCGTCGCCAACGGGCGAGCGGATGTCTTTGCGCTCACCGGGATCTCGCTGAACTGGCTGGCGCAGAACAACCCGCAGGTCCCGGTGGAGGTGACCAACTCGTTCGTCGCAGTGATCGACGGGGTGCCCCAGGTCGGCGCCGGCGGAACGGTCTTCCGGAAGGAGGACACGGAGTTGCGCGACGCCTACAACGCCGAACTCGCCAAGATCACCTCCGACAAGGAGAAGTACCTGTCGATCGTCGGACCGTTCGGATTCACCGAAGAGGAACTGCCCGATCCGAACCTGACCACCGCCAAACTCTGCGGCGAGACCGGCTGATCGACGCCGGGGTCTGCTGCCTGTGAAGGACAACATCGACGCGCTGCTGGATGCGTGGCCGAGCATCCAGGAAGGCATCGTCGTCACGCTCCAACTGACGGCGGGAGGCGCGCTCCTGGCGTTCGTGCTCGCGCTCGCTCTCGGGTTGGCTGCCCGTGCCCACAACATCGTGATCCGGGGATCGGCTCGCGCGTTCATCGAATTCTTCCGGGGCACTTCGCTGTTGGTGCAGTTGTTCTGGTTGTTCTACGTGGTTCCGCTGTTCGGCTATCTCATCGACCCGGTGCTGTGCGGGATCCTCGCGCTCGGGCTCAACTACGGCGCCTACGGAGCCGAGGTGGTCCGCGGTGCGATCAACTCGGTGCCGCAATCGCAGTGGGAGGCGGCGACGGCACTGGACTTCAGTCACTGGCAACGGCTGCGCCGGGTGGTCTTCCCGCAGGCGTGGGCCGAGATGATTCCTCCGCTGACGAATCTGCTGATCCAGCTCCTCAAGGGCACCGCGCTCGCGAGCTACATCCTTTTGCAGGACTTGACCTTCGAGATCGACCAGCTGCGGYAGACGACCGGGAACACGCTCTTCGCGTTCGGTGTGGGGCTCGTCATCTATTTCGTCATCGGCTATGTGCTGACCCTGCTGATGAACGCGCTCGAGGTGCGGGCGAAGAATCGCCTCGGCACGGGGCCGTCTCTGCGTGAAATCTTCAGTCTCGCACCGTCCGATCCACGGGGATTGGAGGCGGCGAAACAATGAGTGCCCACTGGAGCTGGGACCGCGCATTCGAGGCTCTGCCCGTGCTGCTCGAGGGTTTCAAGATCACCCTGATCGCCACCGTGCTCGGGTTCCTGATCTCCGTCGTACTCGGACTCGTCATCGCGTTGATCCGGCAGGCCGCACCGCGGTGGGTGAGTGTGCCGGTCCGCGCGGTCAGCGAATTCATCCGGCTGACCCCGCTCGTCGTGCAACTGCTGTTCGTGTACTACACGTTCACGGGACTGTCTCCGCTGCAGATCGGTGTGGTGGTGCTCGGAATTCATTATTCGACGTACATGGCAGAGGTGTACCGGGCGGGGATCGAAGCGGTGCCCGTCGGTCAGTGGGAGGCGGCGCGGGCGTTGTCCATAGCGCCGACCCGGACGTGGCGGGCGATCATTCTGCCGCAGGCCATCCGTCGCGTCGTCCCGGCGCTGGGCAACTACGCGGTGTCGATGTTCAAGGACACCCCGTTCCTGTTCGCCATCACTGTGGTGGAGATGGTGACGGCCGCACAACAGTTCGGTGCCCGGCACTTCCAGTACCTCGAACCGTTGACGCTGGCGGGTGTGATCTTCCTGCTCGCCAGCTACCCGACGTCCCTGCTCATACGGCGATTGGAGAGACGTCTTGCCCGATGACGCGAGCGCAGCAACCCCGATGATCCGATTCGACGACGTCGTCAAGCAGTTCGGCGACCATGTCGTGCTCGATCACCTGGATTTTCAGGTCGAACGCGGCGACCGTGTGACCCTCATCGGTCCGAGCGGATCGGGGAAGACGACGATCCTGCGGCTGCTCATGACCCTCGAGAAGGTGAACGACGGCGTCATCTGGGTGGACGGAGCGCCGCTGACGCACGAGGAGAAGGGCAGCAAACTCGTTCCGGCGTCGGAGAAGTACGTGCGCCGGATACGACGCCGGATCGGCATGGTCTTCCAGCAGTTCAACCTGTTCCCCAACATGAACGTGATCGAGAACATCACCGAAGCGCCTATCCACGTGCTCGGCCTGGACAAGGCCGCGGCCGCGAAGCGGGCACGCGAGTTGCTCGAGACGGTCGGTCTGTCGGACAAGGAGACCGCGCACCCGACGCAGCTGTCCGGTGGTCAGCAGCAGCGGGTCGCGATCGCGCGAGCCCTGGCGATGGACCCCGACATCCTGCTGCTCGACGAGGTGACGTCGGCACTGGATCCGGAGTTGGTGGCGGACGTCCTCGACGTGCTCAGGGACGTCGCGCGCACCACCGACATCACGATGCTGATCGTCACACACGAGATGCAGTTCGCGCGGGACGTGTCGAACCGGGTGATGATGTTCGACGCGGGCCGCATCGTGGAAGAAGGCGACCCGGCCACGATCTTCACTGCGCCGAAACACGAGCGCACCAAGGCGTTCCTGAAGGCTGTACTGGCCGACTGATTCCCGGACTAGCGTGAGGTGGTCGCGAGTTCCGTGTCGTCGGCGGGAGCGCGCCGTGCCAGCCTGCCTGCCATCCACGCGCACACCAGCAACTGCAGTTGGTGGAACAGCATGAGCGGCAGCACGATCAGGCCGATCGGCTGGCTGGCGAACAGGACGGTGGCCATCGGAAGACCGGTGGCGAGGCTCTTCTTCGACCCGCAGAACGTAATCGTGATCTGATCGGCCCGGTCGAACCCGAGTCGCTTCGACCCGAACCAGGTGAGGGACAGGACGATCGCGAGCAGCACCGCGCACACCGCGAGCAGGCCGAGGAGCCGGCCGACGGACAGCGTGCCCCAGATGCCCTCGTTCATTCCTTCGCTGAATGCGACGTAGACGACCAGCAGGATCGACCCCCGGTCGACGAGCTTGAGCGGTGCGCCGTGCTTCTTCACCCACGGACCGATCCACCGTCGCACGGCCTGACCGGCGATGAACGGGAGCAGCAGCATGACGAGGATGCCGATCGCGGAGGACGCGTCGAAACCCGCACCCTCGCTCGTCATCAACAACGCCACGAGCAGCGGAGTGACGACGATGCCGAGGATGTTGGAGAACGACGCGCTGACGATCGCCCCGGGCACGTTGCCGCGGGCGATCGACACGAAGGCGATCGACGACTGGACGGTCGACGGCAGGAGGCAGACGTACAGAAGGCCCAGATACAGCGGCTGGGTCAGGATCGTCGGGACCAGCACGCGTGCGGCGATTCCGAGGAGCGGGAAGATGACGAACGTCGCCGCGAGGATGGTGAGGTGGAGCCGCCAGTGACGCAGGCCCTGCAGCGCCTCCTGTGTGGAGAGCCGGGCGCCGTAGAGGAAGAACAGAATTCCGACAGCAACCTTCGTGGCCCAGGTGAACGCCGTCAGGGCCGTGCCGTCAGCGGGGAGCAGGCTGGCGATCCCGACGGTGATCAGGATGCCGATGATGAACGGATCGAGTCTTCCGAGCAGCGGGATCTTGGTCAGCATGGTTCGACCGTAAGGAATCCGCGGATATTTCGAAAGGCGATAGTGACGTTTACTGTAATGCTGAACCGTGATAACAATGGATCATGTTCGATCCGGTTCACCTGCGGAGCTTCCTGGCGGTCGCGCGCACCAGGAGCTTCACCGCCGCCGCCCGGCGCCTGGACCTGCGGCAATCGACGGTCAGCCAGCACGTCGGCAAACTTGAGAACGCCGCCGGTCGCCGCCTGTTTCTGCGGGACACGCATTCGGTCGAACTGACGGCGGACGGCTCCGTGATGGTGGGGTTCGCGACGTCGATACTCGAGCGGCACTCGGACGCCGAACGCTACTTCACGCAGTCCGGGGTGCGCGGACGCGTCCGGTTCGGCGCGTCCGAAGATCTGGTTCTGCACGAACTCCCCCGGATTCTGGGCGAGTTCCGGCGCAGCCATCCGCTCGTGGATCTCGAACTCACCGTGGCGTTGAGCGAAGTGCTGTTCCGGCAACTGCACGAAGGCCGGCTGGACCTGGTCTTCGGGAAGCGTCGCCGAGGAGACCGGCACGGGGAACTGGTGTGGACCGACCGGTTGGCGTTTTTCGCCGCACCCGATTTCGTGCCGGACGCCGAGGGCCCGGTGCCGCTGGTGTCGTACCCGCCGCCGTCGATCACGCGGGCAGCGGCGCTGGACGCCCTGGAGAAATCCGGGCGCGGCGCGCGCGTGGCCTGTGTGACGGACAGCTTGAACGGGTTGCGGGCCGCCTGCCTCGCGGGTCTCGGCGTCGTGTTCCACGCGGAGACCCTTCCACCCGCGGGGCTGGTTCCGGTGCGGATGCGTTCGCGCGACGAGTGGGGGCCCGCGGTCGACGTCGAATTCGTGCTGGAGCCCCGCCGGAGCGTTCTCAGCGAACCGGAGCAGGCGTTGCGCGCCGCCATCCTCGAGAACGCGGATCGACTGCGCGCGTGACCTCGGTGGGAGGGCTGCCCCACCGAGGCCGTCGAGCTTTCAGAAGATGAGGACGGACAGCGCTGTGGACAGCACCAGGCCGGACACCACCGGCACGAAACACTTCCGGGCGAGTTCGAGGACGGGCACCCGGGCGAAACCGGCCACCGCGATCAGCGACGACCACGCGACGAGCGTTCCGCCGCCGGACCAGATGTTTCCCATCTGACCGATCGCAGCCAGGGTTGCGGGATCCATTCCGACCGCGGGTCCGAGTGCGCCTGCGAGCGAACCGGTCAGCGGCAGGCCCGTGAAGCCGGAGCCTTCGAGTCCCGCGATCATTCCGATGGCGAGAATGCCGAACGACGTGACGAACGCGTTCTGGGGCAGGTGGGACTGTGCGGCGTTGACCAGGTCGAACAGCAACGTCGGACCGGTCGCGTCCGCGGGAAGCCCGAGAATGGCGGCGGAGAAGTCACCGTTGCCGATGAAGAAGAAGCCGGCGATCGGGATCACGATGCCCATCGCCTTGAACGCGAAGACCAGGCCGTCGATCAGGTGCTCGGACGTCGTTTCGAGGAAGCCCTTCTTGTCGTTGGTCGCGGCGGCCGCGAACAGGATGAGCGCCGCGATTCCGCCGACCATCGCTGCCGCGTCGCCGCCCTTGAGGTCGGGCACCAGGTCGGTGAATTTGCCGACCATGAGGTAGACGATGAACGCCAGATACGCGGTGGGCACGAGCACCGCGAAAGTCTTTGCGGCGCGGATGCTCTTGAACGTGTCGTCGATGACCTGCCGCGCCGACGCCGTGACAGGTTCGGCGAGGACCGCCGTCGACGTCTGTGGAGCGGTAGTCGTCGCCGCCTCGGCCGGTGCGGGACCGGTCGTCGTCCCGCCGCCGGTGGGGGCCGCACCGCCGTCGGGGGCGTCGCCGACGGGCTTGCCGAAGTCGCTCTCCGCGCGTGACTCCCAGTCGGTGAGCAGTTCCGGCGCGGGGCGGCGCATGTGCCTGCGCTGCGTGACGTAGGCGATGACGAGCGCGGTGAGGCCGACGATCAGGGACATCACCAGGGCGCGGTCCGCGACGACGTCCGGATCGACGCCCGCCGACTTGGCCGACAGGCCCGGCGCCACCTTGATGATGTAGTCCGAGGACAGCGCCATGCCCTGCCCGCAGATGGCGATGGCCATGCCGACGGCCATCGGGGGAAGGCCGGCGCGAATGGCGACGGGGATGAGGACGGCGCCGATCAACGGAACCGCCGGGGTGGGCCAGAAGAACAGCGAGATCGTGTAGGTGACGACGGCCAGGACGATGAAGCTGCTGGTGCCGCCGCGCATGACGCGCCGGAACGGGGCGACCATCAACCTGTCGGCGCCCATCTGCCGGAGGGCGCCGAGCATTGCGGTCACCAACGAGATGATGAGGAAGATGTTGAAGAGCTCGCGGGCGGCGACGAGGCTCGCGTTGAAGATCGACGCGAGACCGGTGACGAGGCTGTCGGAGAACACGAACGCGGTCAGGAACGTGCCGATGACGGCGGGGACGACGATGTTCTTCCGCATGAGCATCGTCCCGAGGATGACGACGATTCCTCCGAGATACACCCAATGTGCGGCGGTGAGACTTACATCCACGGTGCGCCCCTTCGAAATAGGTACAGACTAGTGGCACTAGTCACAGTGCAGTGATACTGCGCGGGGCGTTTTCCAGGGTCAACGTCCAGAGTGCACATCGATAACCAGCGTATTTGTGCATTGTGCCCGGCATTTTTCCGCAGGGTTGCTTGTTGTCACGCGTAAGTAAAGGAATGCTCGGGAGAGGCTCTTTCCCGGAATCTTGTGTTCATAATTAGGATTGCCTAACCAAATTTGGGGGCGGGCGTGTCAAGGGTTGCCCGGCGAGAACGGGCATCGCCGAAGCGCGAATTCTCGGATGAAAGTGGACTCTATGATGACGGCGATCGGTCAGGCGCGGAGCGCAACCGCGAGTGAGGAACGAGGACCGGGCACGTCGCCCGCGCTGGCGGCGCTGCTCGCCGGAACGTTCGTCGGCACGGTCAGCAACAACATCGTCAACGTTCCGCTGAACGCGATCCTCACGGACTTCGACGCCGGACTCGGTGGCGGCATCTTCGTCGTCGTCGGATTCCTCCTCACGTTCGCGACGACGATGCCGCTGGCCGGGTGGATCGGGGACCGGTTCGGTCGCAGGCGCGTGTACTGCGCCGCCCTGCTGGGGACCGCGGTCTGTTCCCTCGGCGCGGCGCTCGCGCCGTCGCTGCCCGTGCTCGTGCTGTGGCGGTCGCTCGGCGGGATCGCGGCGGCCGCGTTCGCGCCCGCGGTCATGGGGCTGATCGCGTGGCTGTTCGGGCCCGCGCGGCGGGCGAGCGCCGTCGGCGCGTGGGCGGCGGTGAACGGCATCGGTCAGGCCGTGGGTCCGTCCATGGGCGGAATCGTCAGCGACTGGTGGGGCTGGCGGTGGGCGTTCGTGCCACTGGTGCCGGTCGCCCTGATCGGATTCGCCGCGACCCTCCGCTACATCCCGAGATACCCCGGCAAGAAGATGCGGCTCGACGTGATCGGGGCGCTCACCGTCACACTCGGGGCGGCCCTGCTGATCCTCGGTCTCACGACCGTCTCGCAGGAGCAGGTGCCCGCCTGGGCCAGCATCGCGACCATCGGCCTCGGAGTCGCCGTCATTGCCGCGTTCGTGATCCACTGCAGGCGGGCGGCGAACCCGTTCGTGCCCATCGACCTGGTGATCGAATCACGTTTTCTGCGTAGCGCTCTCGCCGCCTTCACTCAAATGTTCGCGCTGGGGGCAGTATTGCTCGCGCTTCCGCTCTACCTGACGGGCTCGGGCAGTTCGACCACGCAGGCCGGGCTGATGCTCTTCGTGCTGCCGGTCGTCATGACGTGCGTGGCACCCGTCGTCGGGCGTCTCGTCGACAGGATCGGGGCCCGGGTGGTGATGCGATCCGGTCTGGCCGTGTTGATCGGTAGCCAAGTGGCACTGGCGATCACGTTGTCCGCCGACGTCCGGAACCCGGTCGCGCTCGGAGCCGTACTCGTCGTCGCCGGACTGGGAATCGGCATGGTTCAGACGCCCGCCGCGGCCGGTTCGACCCGGTCGCCCGCGGGGGCCGTGGGGACGGGTCTGGGACTGTTCAACCTCATCCGCTTCGGCGGCTCCGCCGTGGGCGCCGCCTGGGTCGGCGTGTCCGCACACCTGGCGTCCGATCCGTACGGGCTGCTGTTCGTCGTCGCCGCCCTCGTCGTTGTCGCAGGATTGGCCGGGACCTTCATCGGCGAAGACCCGGTGGCCGCGTGAGGTCTAGCGAGTCACGATCTCGTTGTTGACCGTGTCCTGCACCTGGGAGAGCAGATCGAGCCGGAGCGCCAGCCACAGCGTGAACTGGTTCTCCGGTTCCCGGATGTCCATGCCGATGAGCCGCGACGTGCGGTCGAGCTTGGCGATCATCGTGTTCCGGTGGATCCGGAGCCGCCGCGCGGCGGCGTTGATGTTGCCGCCTTCTTCGAGATAGGCGAACAGCAACTCCTCGGTGTCGGCGTGCGAATTCGACGCCCGAAGGGGGCCGAGAACGTCGCGGATGAGCCGACGGCTCTCGTCGGTGTCGGTGGCGCGGGCGAGCACGCTGAACCCGCGCAGGTCGTTGTAGGCCACCGAGCCGGACAGCCCCAGCCGCTGGGCGATACCCAGGGTGATGCGGGCCTCGCGGTAGCTTTCCCCGATGTCGCGGGCGCCCGCCGCCGGGCGACCGTGGGCAACGGGAATCCGCTGGCCCAAACGGGTTTCGAGATCGAGCGCCATGGCGTGCGCGTACTCGCCGATCTCCGAGTCGACGCCGGGGGCGCCGGCGGAACTCAGGGATCGGATCACCACGAGCACGTCGCCGATGACGGTGACATGAGAACGTACGCCCGGACGGGGGAGCACGCCGGCGGCGTAGCGAGCCAGCCGGACCATGCTCGCGCCGGGTCGTCCCGCCGCCCGATCGACGAGACCGGGAGCGACGAACACGATGTAGTGCAGGTCCAGATCGATCTCGTGCAGTGCGGCCCGGGTGCGCAGGTCGTGGTCGTTGGCGAAGTTGCCGTGCACCAGGGCCTGAACGAAGTCGCCCCGGGCCCGCTCCTCGGCCTCGTCCACGCTCCGCTGCCGGAGMATCTCGGTGCCGATGATCGTCCCGGCCTGCTCGACGACCACCCGGTGCTGCGCGATGTCGTGCCTGCGCGGGTTGGCCCCGGGCACGATGACGACGACCCAGCCCTCGTAGCGGCCTGCCAGTTGCATCGCCCCGGCGACCGCCGTCGTGGGGGCGAACAGTCCATCCGGATGCTCCAGGCGGATCACGTGCACGTTGTGCATCCGTGCCGGTGGCGATTCCTCCAACCGCGGCAGGGCGTCGGCGAGCGCGTCGAGCAGCGCGACGGTGCCCGCGTCCTCGGCGTCCGGAAGTCCGGCGTGCGCGAGGAGGCGTCCCCGGACATCCAGAGCGACCGCGACGTCCGAGGTCAGCGCCGCGACCTCGCGGATCAGCATCGGCAGGCCCGCCCCACGGTGCAGCAACCCCGCGAGCGACTGATGCACGGTGAGCGCATAACGCATCACGTGCGCTTCCTGGGTGAGTGCGCGCTCGGCGAGGAGTCGGTTGAGCGCCGTGAACCCTACGGGAAATCCCAGTTCCACGACCGTCAGTCCGGTCGGCCAGGTGATGCCTACGGGCGCCGACCCGTCGACCAGGAGGACGCCGGCACCCCGCGCCACCAGCGACTCGAGTTCGCGTCCGGGTGCGGACAGGGTTTCGGGCCGGGTGTAGACGGCGACCTCGGCGAGCGAGTCGGGCCTGCTCATCACCTCACCCCACGGCAGGCACCACGTCACCGGGCCGCTCAGGGCATCCGTGCCGGACAGCACCCGGGCCGACGCGAGCAGTGGCTCTTCGAGCAGGCCGCGCAGCGACAGTCGCTCGTCGTCCGCGTTCGGCGTCGTGGTGTCGTCCACTACGGACCTCCTCGGCTGGAGTCGAAAGGTGCAGTATGGCGGAGCGCGCACCTGCACTGCCTATGCACTATGCCCTGATTTCACGGAAATTGCCGGATAGTTTGACCATGGTTCCGCCGGCGATGCCGGTGATAGAAATCGGTGCATCACTTCCTCCCGAATACGCAACGGAGAAGACCATGCATCAGGTTCACCGCATCACCCTCGACGACGCACTCCCGCTGCTCGCCGCGGGACGCGCGAAGGCCGAGGAAATCGGCGTCAAGCAGACCCTGTGCGTCTGCGACGACGGCGGCAACGTCCTGGCCCTGCACCGACTGCCCGGAGCGCGCCTCACCGGAGTCGACATCGCGATCGCCAAGGCGTTCACCGCGGCCGGCCACGAGCGGGCCACGCACCTGTTCAACGAGGCCCCGGACGGCCCCGCTCTGCCCGGGAACGAGGCATTCGGCATCAGCCACATGCTGCCGGGCAAGTTCGCGGTGTTCGTCGGCGGATTCCCCCTCGTCTTCGACGGCCAGATCGTCGGCGGCATCGGGATCAGCGGCGGAAACGGCAAGCAGGACAAGGCGGTCGGAGCGGCGATGCTGGCCGAGTTCGAAGCTCTCGCGGTAGTGCGCAACTGACAAACTTCCCGGTGTGCCGACAACGTGCACATCGAAACCGTTCCGACACAGTCACTTCGACCGTGGTCGCCCCGATCTCGAGTCGATACCGTCGAATTCACTCCAGTCGGAGCATTCCCCAACCATCTCATACCCGAGGAAGACGAGGCACATCATGACCGAACTGCTGGGCAGGGACGAATTCCGCACAGCTCTGGAGAACGCCATCAAGGGCCGCGAGGCGAAGAACGCGTCGTTCAGCAAGGCCTGGGCCGAGGGCAAGCTCGAGAAGCACCATTTCGCGCGGTGGGCGGAGAACCACTACCACTACGTCGGTCCCTTCGCCGACTACCTCGCGAATATCTACTCGAACACCCCCGACACCTTCACCAATGCAAAGGATTTCACCCTCCAGAACATGTACGAGGAGGAACTGGCCGACATCCGGCACACCGACCTCCTCATCAAGTTCGCCGAGGCGTGCGGCACCACGAAGGAACGCGTCGAGGATCCGTCGAACATGAATGCGATCACCCGCGGATTGCAGTCCTGGTGCTACGCGGTGTCGCAGCGTGAACACTTCGTCGTGGCCACCGCCGCACTCGTCGTCGGACTCGAGTCGCAGGTTCCGAGCATCTACAAGAAGCAGATCGTCCCGCTGCGTGAGGTGTACGGGTTCACCGAGGACGAGATCGAGTTCTTCGACCTGCACATCACGTCGGACGTCGTGCACGGTGAGCGCGGATACCAGATCGTGCTCGACCACGCGGACACCCCGCAGCTGCAGCAGCGTTGCCTGCAACTCGTGCAGTGGGGAGCCGAGATGCGCTTCTCGTACACGAAGGGTCTCTACGACACGTACGTGGCACCGGACCTCACGCTCGCGACCGCCTGACCGTGCGAAGGGAGGGGCCCGGACCGGGCCCCTCCGGACGCAGGCCGCCCGACAGGAGAGAACGATGGAGACGAACTGGACCCGGCTGGTCACCGTGCGCGAACTCGGCCGCCGCCGGAAGCTTCGAGTCGAGGCCGGGGACACCGCGATCGCCCTGTTCCAGACCGACGACCGGATCTACGCCTTCCGTGATCTGTGCGTCCATCAGGATCGGTCGCTGGCGAAAGGCACACTGCTGCACGGGCGCGTCATCTGCCCGGGCCACCAGTGGGCGTTCGACCTCGACACCGGCTACGAGGAAGACCAGGACCTGTGCCAGCCGACCTACGCGGTGAAGGTCGAGGACGACGTCGTCTACGTGGATCTCACCCGCAGCCCCGATTACGCCGAGACCGCGACTTCGCCGGCCGAAGTCGACTGAGAGAGCGAGTGACACCATGACGCTGAACACCATCGTCACCATCGGTGCCGGCCAGACCGCCGCTGTCGCGGCGCGCACCCTGCGGCGCCGAGGGTTCGACGGCAGGATCCTCCTCGTCGGCGACGAGCCGCACGCGCCGTATCAGCGCCCACCGCTGTCCAAGGAATTCCTCGCCGGGCAGGAGGACCGCGAATCGTTGATGCTCCTGCCCGACGCATGGCGAGACCAGCAGAACGTCGAACTCCTCACCGGCACGACGGTGACGCGGATCGACGCGAGCGGCGGATCGGTCGAACTGTCCGACGGGCGGAGCATCGCGGCCGATGCCGTCCTCGTCGCGACCGGCGGCAGGCCGCGCACGATGCCGGTGACCGGCCCCGCACCGGAACGGGTGCACTACCTGAGGACGATCGACGACGCCGAACGGCTCGCCGCCCAGCTTCGCCCCGGCGTTCGACTGGTGCTGATCGGCGGCGGTTTCGTCGGACTCGAAATTGCTGCCACCGCGCGAACTCTCGGCGCGGAGGTGACGGTCCTCGAGGCGGACGCGGTGCCTCTCGCCCGGATTCTCGGGCCCGAGATGGGCGATGTCTGCACGCGGTTGCAGCGCGAGAACGGCGTCACCGTACGCGGCGGCGTCCGGGTCGACGCCGTGACGACCCGGCCGGACGGCGTGCTCATCGCGCTCGAGGGCGGAGACGTGATTGAGGCCGACGTCGTGGTGGTCGGGATCGGGATCGTCCCCAACGTCGAGGTCGCGCAGGCCTCCGGACTGGCCGTCGACGGCGGAATCCTCGTGGATGCGCAGGGGCGGACGTCGGTTCCGCACGTGTACGCCGCCGGCGACGTGGCGGCCCGATTCTCCGACGCGGCAGGCAGGCACGTGCGCGTCGAACACTTCGACAACGCGAGTAAACAGGGGGCCGCGACGGCGAACCTGATGCTCGGGCGCGTCGGGGTCGTGGACCCCGCGCACTGGTTCTGGTCCGATCAGTTCGGCAAGAACATCCAGTTCACCGGCGCCGCCACCTACACGGACCTGGTATTCCGCGGCGACGCCGACAGCGGCGAATTCACCGCCTTCTATCTGGACCGCGGCGTCGTGCGCGGCGCCTTCACACTCGACCGCGGCGAGGAGATCGGCGCGGCCAGGGAACTGATCGGCCGGGCGATCGCACCGGCCCGATTGGCGGACGAGGGCGTCGACCTGTTCGACCTGATGGACGAGGACGACGAGAAATTGGTGACGGTGTCATGATCGAGGGACTCAATTTGATCGACGGGCAGTGGGTTCCGTCGTCCTCGGGCGAGGTGTTCGAGCGGCGCAACCCCGCCGACCACCACGACGTGATCGGCGTGTTCCCCGATTCCACCGAGGCGGACGTGGATGCCGCAGTCGGCGCGCTGGCCAAGGCGGCGCCGCAGTGGGCCGCGACGCCCCCGGAACGCCGCGCGGCAATTCTGGAAGGCGCGGCCGCGCACCTCGAGGCGCAGGCGGCCGAACTCGTCGACGAACTCGTTCGAGAGGAGGGCAAGACCCGGGCGGAGGCGACGATGGAAGTCGGCCGCACTCCGATGAACCTGCGCTTCTACGCGGGTGAGGCGCTCCGGACCACCGGCAGCACGTATCCCACCCCGGGCGAGGGACTGGTCATCACCCTGCGCGAACCCGTCGGCATCGTCGGCGCGATCACCCCATGGAACTTCCCGCTCAACATCCCGTCACGCAAACTGGGACCGGCCCTCGCCGCGGGAAATGTCGTGGTGTTCAAACCGTCCGAGTTGACGCCGCTGATGGGACAGCGGCTGGTCGAGGCACTGCTGGCCGGGGGGCTTCCGGCCGGGGCCGTCGCTCTGGTCCAGGGCTCCGGCCGCGCCGGCGCCGCAATCGCGGCGGACGAGCGCGTCGACGCCGTGACGTTCACCGGCTCCACCGGCGTGGGCCGCGCGATCCACGCGGCGGTGGGTCCGTCGCGCCGGAGTCAACTCGAGATGGGCGGCAAGAATCCCGTCGTCGTCCTCGACGACGCAGACGTGGACAAGGCGGCAGCGCTGATCGTCAAGGGCGCCTTCGGGTTGTCCGGGCAGGCCTGCACGGGCACCAGTCGGGTGATCGCGGTGGGCTCGATCCACGACCGGTTGCTGGACCGCGTGGTGGAACTCGCCGGCGAGATCACCGTCGGGCCGGGCGCGGACCCGGGAGTGGGGATGGGTGCTCTCGCGAGCGCGGGGCAGCTCGCCAAGTTCCTCGAGTACGTGCAGATTGGCCGTGACGAAGGCGCCGAACTGGTCTGTGGCGGAACCAGTCTCGACAGCGAGAACGGCTATTTCGCCGTCCCGACCGTGTTCGCCGGAGGCAGCCCGGACATGCGGGTGGTGACGGAAGAGGTGTTCGGACCACTGCTGGTATTCTTGCGGGCCGCCGGCTTCGACGAGGCGGTCGCACTCGCGAACGACACCGAATTCGGGCTCAGCGCCGGAATCGTCACCAACGACGTGACCAGGGCGCTCGCGTTCGCAGGCCGTTCCGAATCGGGCCTGGTGAAGATCAACCAGCCCACCACCGGCATGAGCATGAACGCGCCGTTCGGCGGGTACAAGGCGTCGAGCACGCAGACCCACAAGGAACAGGCGGGGGACTCGATGATGCAGTTCTACCAAGCCGAAAAGACCGTCTACCTCAGCCCTTCGGCCTGAGACCGACCTGTCGACAGAGGGAGAAGACCATGGAATTCACTCGCGTTGCGCGCTCCGGACAGGTTTCCGAAGGCATCGTGCGCCGCTTCTTCGCCGGTGACCACGAGTTCGCCGTGGCCCGCCTGAACGGGAAGGCCTACGCCACGTCCAACTACTGCACGCACCTGGACTGCCTGCTCTCGTCCGGGAAACTCGTGGACGACGGCATCGGATGTTCCTGCCACGGAAGCGTGTTCGACCTCGAGACCGGTGAGCCCGTGTGCCCGCCGGCGACGGTGGCCATCAAGACCTATCCCGTAGAGGAACGTGACGGCGAGATCTTCGTCGGCATCGACCCGGACGACATGAGCTCCATTCCGCGCCGGCGGGCCGCGCGGGGGTGCATGAAGTGAACCCTCGACCGTCCACCCTCTCCACCGACGGCATGGTCTCGTCCAGTCATCCCGCGGCGAGCACGGTCGGTGCGCGCGTACTCGCCGACGGCGGCAACGCGATCGACGCGACACTGGCGATGGCCGCGATGACCTGGCTGACGTTGCCCGGCCAGTGCGGGATCGGCGGCGACGCGTTCGCCGTCGTCCGCGAACCCGACGGAACGGTGTGGACGGTCGGGGGCAGCGGCTTCGGGCCCGACGGCGCCGACGTGGACTTCTACACCGAACGCGGGCTGCGGTCGGTTCCCCTCGACGGGGCGCTGGCGGTGGCGGTTCCCGGAGCGCCGGCCGCCCTCGCCGCACTCCACGCGGGTGGGGCCACCCGCTCGCTGGGGGATCTCTGGGCGCCGGCGGTCCGCGCGGCCGAGAAGGGGCTGCCCTGCTCGGCCAAGACTCGCGACGACGTGCGAGAGGCGCAGGCCGCGATCGCCGCCGACCCCGGACTGCGTGCCGTGTATCTGCCGGGCGGGCGGTTACCGCAGGTCGGGGAGTTGCTGCCGCAGCGCGATCTGGCCGGATTCCTCCGTCAACTGGCGCGCGACGTGCACGGTTTCTACACCGGCTCGTTCGCTCGGCGGGCCGTCGACGCGCTCCGCGCCGGAGGGGCGCCGTTCGGCGGGGACGAGTGGGAGGCAGGCGCCGACGTGCGACCGGAGTCCGCGATCAGCGGCCACTACGCCGGCGCGGTCGTGCACCAGACGCCGTTGCCCACACCCGGATGGATGGTGCTGCAGCAGGCAGCGCTGAATGATGGCGTCGTCGGCTTCTCCCCGTGGCTGACCGCTCCGGCCGTCGACCGCATGGCGAGAGCGGCGCGCCTGGCGTTCGAGGATCGGCTCGCGACCTGCGGCGCCGGCAACGACGGGTGGCAGGCGGTCCTCGAGCCGGCCGCGGTCGGGTCGGCGCGGGACCGGCTGGACGGTCACCGGGCGTCGTCGGGAGCCTTCAGTGTGAGCGCGGGAGACACCACCTCCACCGTCGCGGTGGACGCCGACGGCCGTGCCGTCAGTTTCATCCACTCCCTCGCCTTCACGTTCGGCGCCAAGATGACCGTCCCCGGCACCGGGGTGGTGCTGAACAACCGATACGGCCGCGGGGCCTACCTGATCCCGGGACATCCGAACGCCGCGGCGCCGCGGCGCAAGCCGCTGCACACCCTCAACGCGTGGGTCGTCACCGACACGTCCGGGAATCTGCTGCACGTCGGCAACACCCCGGGCGGGGACGGGCAGGTGCAGTGGAACATGCAACTGATCTCGCACCTGCTCGACCACGGACTCGACCCGGCGGAGGCCGTCGCGGCCCCCCGCTTCACGGTCTTCCCCGGCAGCGACGCCGACGTGGTCGGCCGCCCGGCGGAACTGCGCTGCGAGTCCCGTATCCCGGAGAAGGTGCGTGCCGAGTTGGAGCGGCTGGGTCACGACGTCGCGGTGCAGGGGCCGTGGGCGGCAGGCGGCAGCGCTCAGATCATCTCCGTCGACACCGCACGCGGACTGCTGTCCGGTGCCGCCGACCCTCGTCAGGAAGGGATAGCGCTCGGTGTCTGAGCCGGAATCCGTCCCGCGGCCGCAGGGCCGCTACATCCCCGCCGTCGTGCACGACGGGATCGCGTACAGCGCGGGGATGACACCGCGCCGCGACGGGGTGCTGACCGTGGCCGGTGTCGTCGGACGAGACCTGGACATTCCGCGGGCCCGGGAGGCGGCCGGGTTGGCGGCGAGAAACGCGATCGCCGCCGTCGCCGCGGCCGTCGGTGGCACGGCCGCCATCTCCCGGTGCCTGCGGATGAGCGTCTTCGTCGCGTGTGCCCCGGACTTCCGCGAGCTGTCCGCGGTGGCCGACGGTGCGTCCGACGTGCTGGTCGAATGCCTGGGACCCGGCGCGCTGCCGGTGCGCAGCGCGATCGGCGTGTACGCCCTGCCGTCCGGCGCGCCCGTGGAGATAGAGCTCACAGTGGCCGTCTCGGCATAGACCCGTCCTCGGCTCAGGAGTATAAATACATCTTGTGTCTATGTTGTATTCCGCCGCGGAGCAGGCCTATCGCGAGGTCAAGGAACTCATCCTGTCGGGCGGCCTGCCCGGCGGTGAGCTGATCAGCGAGGGCGAGATCGCCGGACGGATGGGGCTCAGCCGCACCCCGGTGCGCGAGGCCTTCCTCCGGCTCGAGGCCGAGGGCTGGATGCGGCTGTACCCGAAGCGGGGCGCGCTCGTCGTGCCCGTCGCGGACGGCGAGGCGGAACACGTGGTCGACGCCCGCCAACTCGTCGAGACACACAGCGTCCGGGTGCTCGCCGATCAGCCGCACGCCCGCCAACTCCTCGTCGCCCGCCTGCGCGAGAACCTCGCGGAGCAGCGCGAGATCGCCGCACGAGGCGACGTCGCGGCCTTCAGCGCCGCCGACGCCGACTTCCACCGGATGATCGTCGAGGCGGGCGAGAACCCGCTGCTCGCGACGTTCTACTCCAGCATCCGCGAGCGCCAGCGCCGGATGACGGCACACTCCATCACCCGCGACCCGGGACAGCTGCCCAGGATCATCGCCGACCACGAACAGCTGACGGAACTCGTCGAGGCCGGTGACGCCGCCGGCTTCGACGCCGCGGTGCTCGTCCACATGCGCCAGGTCCACGCCCTCAACCCGAGAGGAGTTGCGCGATGACCGCCGTCCGCGAATACCCGACGGAGATGCCGCAGGCCCTCGCGTCGCCGCGCGCCTGGATGCTGGTGGCCGCGACCATGTTCGCCGTCGCCTGGGGTGGCAACGAGTTCACGCCGCTGCTCGGGATGTACCGCGCCGATCACGGATTCTCACCGGTCACGGTCGACCTGTTCCTGTTCGCCTACGTCGTCGGGATCGTGCCCGCCCTGCTCCTCGGCGGACCACTGTCCGACCGGCTGGGACGACGGCCGATCCTGCTCCCCGCGCCGTTCCTGACGGTCGCCGGCTCCGCACTCCTGGCCCTCGGCGCCGACTCCGCGGCGATGCTCATCGTCGGCCGCGTCCTGTGCGGCGTCGCGCTCGGCCTCGGCATGGCCGTCGGCGGCAGCTGGGTGAAGGAGTTGTCGACCCCGCCGTGGGATCCCGCGGCCGCGGACGGTGCGGGTGCGCGGCGGGCCGCGATGAGCCTGACGGGTGGGTTCGGCCTGGGTGCCGGTGTCGCCGGTATTCTCGCGCAGTGGGCGTCGCTGCCGAGCGTCCTGTCCTACGCCGTGCACAGTGCGATCGCCGTCGCCGCAGCCGTCGCGCTGTGGCGGGCCCCCGAGACCCGCGCGGCCCAGCCCGTCTCCGAACGAGTCTCCCTCGCCCGCGACCTCGCGATCCCGTCCGCCGCGCACAAGCGGTTCCTGTTCGTGATCGTGCCGCTCGCGCCGTGGGTGTTCGGCACGGCGGCCGCCGCCTACGCGGTGCTCCCGTCGCTGATGTCCCGGAACACCGGTGGGCTGCCGCTCGCGTTCTCCGCGCTCATGTGCATGGTCGGCCTCGGGGCGGGTTTCGCCATCCAGGCTCTCGGCCGCAAGATCGACACTCCCCGGAACGCGCGGGCCGTCGTGGTCTCGCTCGTTGTCGTCGTCGCCGGAATGGGTGTCGCGGTGATCGCGGCGTCCGCGCTGACCGTCCCGCTCGCGCTCGCCGCGGCCGTCGTGCTCGGCTGCGGATACGGCATGGCGATGGTGTCGGGACTGCAGGAGATCCAGCGGATCGCGGGCCCGGACGACCTCGCCGGACTGACCGCGGTCTTCTACTCGCTGACGTATCTGGGGTTCGGGACACCCGTCGTGATGGCGTACCTGTCCGAGACGTTCCCGGCGGTGACGTACTCGAGAATGTTCGTGTTCGGGGCGGTCGCGGCCGTCGGCTGCCTCGCGCTCGCCCTCACGAAGTGGCGCGCGCACCTGCCGAATTCGGAAGCGGCGTCAGATCACATCGACGGCAGCGTCTTCTCCCCGAGCCACGAATCCCACAGCAGGCGCAGCGATTCGTCGGTGTAGTGGGCGGCCAGATCGGTGAACTGCTCGCTCGTGACGGTGGAGTGGCGATGGGCCAGGGTCCACTCGCGCAGCAACGCGAAGAACTTGTCGTCGCCGAGCCGGCGCCGCAGCGCGTGGAGCGTGAGCGCGCCGCGCTTGTAGACGCGGTCGTCGAACATCAGCTGCGGTCCCGGATCGGCGATCATCAGGTCCTGTGGTTTACGGGCCAGGCCCTGATGCGCCTGCAGGGCGAGTTGGTGCGCCGAATGTCCACCGGAATTCTCCGACCAGATCCACTCGGCGTAACAGGCGAAGCCTTCGTGCAACCAGATGTCCCGCCACTGGCCGAGCGTCAGGCTGTTGCCGAACCATTGGTGGGCCAGTTCGTGCGCCACCAGACGCTCGGCCCAGCGCCTGCCGGTGCAATGGTTGGCGCCGAAGATGGACAGTCCCTGCGCCTCGAGCGGGATCTCCAACTCGTCGTCCGTCACGACCACCGTGTAGTCGGCGAACGGGTAGGGGCCGAACAACCGGGAGAACACGTCCATCATCTGGGGCTGTCGGCCGAAGTCCACGTCGAACGACGCTCGTAGCCGCGGCGGGTGGACGGCGAACATGGGAACACCACCGGAACCGAACCTGCGGCGCTCGTACGGCCCGATTTGGATGGTGGCGAGGTAACTCGGCATCGGCTCGGTCTGCTCGTACACCCACGTCGTCTGACTGGCCCGGGTCTGTTTGCTCACCAGCGCGCCGTTGGCCACCGTGTAGTACGGCGAATCGGTCGTGATCGCGATGCGGTAGCTGGCTTTCGAGCTGGGATGGTCGTCGCACGGGAACCAGGACGCCGCCCCGTTGGGCTGACTGGCGACGAGGGCGCCCTCGGACAATTCCTCCCACCCGACCTCACCCCACATGCTGCGGATCGGTTTCGGCGAACCCCCGTACTGGATGGTGAGCACGAGAGCGCCGCCCGGGGGGATCTTCTGCGCGGGCGTGATGATCAGCTTGCCGTTGCGGTGCAGCCACTTCGTGTTGCGGGAACCGTTGGCCGCGACCTTCGTGACGTGCATGCCGGCCGCCAGGTCCAGGGCGAACCGGGAACGTACCGCGGTCGTGACCGCGGTGATCGTGGCCTTGCCCGTCAGCCGGTTGCTGTGGACCTTGTAGGTGAGGTCGAGTTCGTACCGGGACACCCGGTATCCACGGTTGCCGTTTTGGGGGAGGTACGGGTCGACCGGCTCGTCCATCCCCTTGTCGGACTTCACGTGGCCGCCCAGGGGGCGATCGGGTTCCCCTGCCACCGCGTGGACGGCGGCACGGAGTCGCCGCGCATGACGAGGGAGGCCGGTCCGACCGTGCCGCCTTCGCCGATCCGGGCGGCGGGCAGCGCGACACAGTGCGGCCCGAGGGTGGCTCCGGCTCCGAGGATGACGGTGTCCATGGACATGATCCGATCATGGAACAGGTGAGTCTGCACCACGCACCCCCGTTCCACGGTCGCCCCGTCGCCCAGCGTCACGAGATCGGCCTCGGGGAGCCAGTAGGTTTCACACCACACCCCCTTGCCGATGGTGGCGCCGAGGCCGCGCAACCAGACGTTCAGCACTGCGGTGCCGGTGGCGGCGCGCGCGAACCAGGGTGCGGCGACGGTCTCCACGAACGCGTCCGACACCTCGTTCCGCCACACGAACGAACTCCACAGCGGGTGTTCGATCTTGCCGATCCGACCCACCACCAGCCACTTCGCGATGACGGAGATCAGTCCGGCGGCCGCACCCGCGACGAGGAGCACGAGCCCGCTGGCCAGCGCCGCGAGCCAGAAACCGACGCGGCCGGYCATCACCTCCACCGCGAACAGCACGCCGAGCCCGATCCCGAACGTCACCATCACGGGAAGGAGACGGCACGTTTCGACGACGGCACGAGCGACCTTGAGCCGGAACGGCGGACGGAACGTGCGGGAGGCGTCGGTGTCGCCGGGCGCCCGGCGGAGGCGGACAGGCGGACTGCCCAGCCAGGAGGAACCGGATTTCGCCTTCGACGGCGTGGCCGACAGCACGGCGACGAGACCGTTCTTGGGGACCCGCCTACCCGGGCCGGTCATCCCGGAGTTGCCGAGGAACGCGCGCTTGCCGACCTTCGCGTGCTCGATGTGCATCCAGCCGCCGCCGAGTTCGTAACTCGCGATCATCGTGTCGTCGGCGAGGAACGCGCCGTCCGCCACGGTCGTGAACTTCGGCAGCATGAGGACGGTCGACGCTTCCACGTTCTTGCCGATCCGGGCGCCGAGCAACCGCAGCCAACCCGGTGTCAGCAGGCTCGCGTACAGCGGGAACAGGAACGTGCGGGCCGAATCCATGAGCCGTTCGGTGGCCCACACCTGCCAGCCGATGCGACTACGGACCGGGTGGTAGCCCTCGCGCAACCTGATCGACAGCAGCCGGACGGACACGACCGTGAGGACGGCGAACACGGCGAGGCTGACGAGCGTCGCGACGGGGAGGATCACCAGCGACTGGAGTGCGGCCGCCCCGACCGTTGCCGCGTCGCGGATCCACCACCCGACGACCACGATGCCTGCGACGAGGGCGAAGATCGGCAGTCCGGCGATGAGCATGGACGTCACGCCGAACGCGGGAACCCAGTAGGCCGCGCGGCGCGGGGTCCCTTCCGGCCACGGGTGGACCGCCTTGCCGACCTTGACCGCCGGTGAACCGGCCCAGTGCTGATTGGCCTTGACGCGTCCGAACACGGCGGAACCGGCCTCGACTTCGGCGTTACGTCCGATGGTGGCGCCGGGCAGCAGCGTCGATCGCGCGCCGACCGAGGCGCCGGGGCCGATCTTGATCCCGCCGATGTGCACGACGTCGCCGTCCACCCAGTGCCCGGACAGGTCGACCTCCGGTTCGACGGAGCAGCCGTCGCCGAGTTCGAGCATGCCGGTGACCGGCGGCAGCGTGTGCAGGTCGACGCCCTTGCCGACGTCGGCGCCGAGCGCCCGCGCGTAGTAGAGCATCCACGGGGCCCCGGACAGGTTCGCGGCGCCGCTGGCCTCGGTGAGGCGCAGTGCCACCCACAGTCGCAGGTGTTCGCTGCCGCCGCGGGGGTACGTTCCCGGCTCGAGCCCGCGCAGCAGGATCCGTGAACCGAGCACCGAGATGGCCATCCGGCCGACCGGGCTGATGAACGCGAAGAACGCGAGCAGAATCCACCACCACGACACCGTCGGCGCCCAGGACACGGTCGTGAACCAGGAGAAGACGTTGTTCGCGATCGCCAGCCACGTCACCCACTGCAGACCGGTGAGCGTGGTGAGCGGGACCGTGGCCGCGATCTGCGCGAGCTGGCTTCGCCGCGGAGTCGGGGTGACGATGCGGGGTTCGGCGGCGTCGATCGGCGCCAGCTCGTCGAGGTATTCGGCGAGGGAACCGAGCCGCGGATGATCGTAGAGTTGCGCGACAGTCACTTCGGGGAACCGTTCGCGCAGCGCCGTGACCAGCTGGGCGGCGGAGAGGGAACCACCGCCGAGTTCGAAGAAGTCGTCGTCGGTTCCGGTGATCTCGGCGCCCAGAATCGACGTCCACAACTCGGCGACCCACGCCGGTGTGCCCTCGAGGCCAAGCTTCTCCGCGGCGTCGTCGACGCCCGGCGGCGGCCAGGGAAGGGCGTTGCGATCGACCTTCCCCGACGTGCGGGTGGGGAGTTCGTCGACCAGCACCAGCCGCGGGACCAGCGCAGCCGGAAGCTGGCCGGTGAGCGCGGTGTGCGCGGCCTTGAGGTCGAAGTCGGGGTTGGTGCTGGCCAGGTAGCCGACGAGGATCTGGTGACCGGCGCCGGTCCGGCGCACGGCCGCGGCGGCGCCGCCGACGCCGGGGAGGTTCTGCAGCGCGTTGTCGACCTCGCCCAGCTCGATCCGCCTGCCGCCGAGTTTCACCTGGTCGTCGGCGCGGCCCTGGAACAGCAGTCCGCGGCGGTCGAGGCGGACCAGGTCGCCGCTCCGGTAGGCCCGATCCCAGCCGAGCGTCGGCATCGGGGCGTACTTCTCGGCGTCCTTCGCCGGGTCGAGGTACCGGGCCAGGCCGACACCGCCGATGACCAGTTCGCCGACCTCGCCCTCGGGTACGGGTTCGCCGGATCCGTCGACGACGGCGAGGTCCCAGCCGTCCAGCGGGAGGCCGATGCTGACCGGGCTCCGACCGTCCATCAGGGCGCCGCAGGCCACGACCGTCGCCTCGGTGGGCCCGTACGTGTTCCACACCTCGCGACCGTCGACGGCGAGGCGTTCGGCCAGTTCGGGCGGGCAGGCCTCGCCGCCGAAGATCAGCAGGCGCACGGCCTCGAGGGCCTCGGCGGGCCACAGCGACGCCAGAGTCGGCACCGTCGAGACGATGCTGACGTCGCGGGCGACGAGCCACGGGCCGAGGTCCATGCCGCTGCGCACCAGCGACCGGGGTGCGGGAACCAGGCAGGCGCCGTGACGCCACGCCAGCCACATCTCCTCGCAGGACGCGTCGAACGCCACCGACAGTCCGGCGAGCACCCGGTCGCCGGGCCGGATCGGGTCTTCCTGCAGAAACATCCGGGCCTCGGCGTCCACGAACGCTGCCGCGTTGCGATGATTCACCGCGACACCCTTGGGGGTGCCGGTGGACCCGGAGGTGAAGATGATCCACGCGTCGTCGTCGACGGTCGGCGGGCGGGCGCTCGGCGCGTCGGCCCTGGCCGGTGCGGTGCCGGCCATGATCCCGGTACCGGTCACCACACACCGCACCTGCGCCTCGCCGAACACGAGTTCGGCGCGTTCTTCGGGGTCGTCCGCGTCGACCGGCACGTACGCGGCGCCGACGGCGAGCGTCGCCAGAATGGCGACGTACAGCGAGCACGACCCGGACGGCATGCGGATTCCGACACGATCGCCGGCCCCGACTCCCGATCCGGCGAGGACGTCGGCGGTCTGCCGGATCTCCTCGAGCAGTTCCTGGTACGTCAGCGACGTGGTGCCGTCGTCGATCGCGGGGGCTTCGGGGTTCGCCTCGGCCGTCGCGAACAGGATGTCGACGAGGGTGCGCGGCGCCGGTGCGAATTCACGGCGGAGGAATTCCCGGGGTATACGGAGCGACAGGTCCGAATCCGTCGGCGACTGGAGAGACAATCCAGGATTCCTTCTCTGAGCGGGTAGTGGTGCGTACGGCTCGTTATCTCACGATCAAGTGGCCAGATGGTGAACAGTTGGTGGTTGGCAGGCCTTCTTCGACCATTCTTCACCTGCTGTTGGAGGTTTCTCGCCGCGGATGTAGAAGTTCGCTACTTTTCTTCGTCGTCTGGTCAGAGGGAGCACCCGAGTTCCTTCGAACCGAGGAAGGATGACCCCATGTACTACCTGGCATTGCTGGCGGACGAGAAGAACGCCACAGAATGGGCACCGGACAGTCCGGAGTTCGCGGTGGCCGTTGCGCGCCATCAGGCGTTCACGGAGAGAGCGGGCTCCGCGATCGTAGGAGGTGGTGCCTTGTATCCGAGCACGGAGGCGGCGACCATCCGGAACGAGGGCGGCCGCGCGCTGATCACGGACGGTCCGTTCGCGGAGACCGCGGAGGTGATCGGTGGTTTCTACGTTCTCGAGGGACCGGACCTGGACGAGGTGCTGAATGTCGCGCGGCACATCCCCGAGGCGATCATCGAGTTGTGGCCGATGTTCGAGTGGATGCCCGTGACCGATCAGAAAGGCTGCTGGATGGCGCTGCTCCGCGAACCGGTGGCGGCGGCGGTGGCGCCGGGCACACCCCAGTGGGACGAGGGGATGGCCGAGCACGAGAAGTTCGGTCGCCTCGCCGGGTCCGCGGTGCATGGTGGCGGAGCCCTGTATCCGCCGGACTCCGCGACGACGATCCGCGTCCGCGACGGCGAACTTCTGCTCACCGACGGCCCCTTCGCCGAGACCACCGAGGTCGCGAACGGTCTGTACGTGCTCGCAGCCGACGACCGGGAGAGCGCGATCGCGTTGTCGGCGAAGATCCCGGTGTCGCCGAAAGGCTGCATCGAACTCCGGCAGATCGTCGACTTCGCCGAGTAATGGACGGCGACACGCTGAGCCGCGTCTTTCGGGAGGAGTCCGGTCGGGCGCTGGCCACCGTGGCTCGGATGGTCGGCGATCTGTCCCTCGCGGAAGACGCGGTGCAGGAGGCGTTCGCCGAGGCGATCCGCAGCTGGCCGGATTCGGGTGTGCCGAACAACCCGGGGGCGTGGATCACGACCGTCGCCCGCAACCGGGCACTGGACCGGTTACGCAGGGAGTCGCTGCGCGGCGACAAGGAGCACGATGCGGCGAGGCTCGTTCCGCCTCCGGACGAGGAAGAGGTGTGGCCGGTGCGTGACGACCAGTTGCGGCTCATGTTCACGTGCTGCCATCCCGCGCTGTCCTCGGAGTCGCAGGTGGCGTTGACGCTCCGGCTGGTGGCCGGGCTGAGGCCTGCGGAGATCGCCCGGTTGTTCCTCGCCCCGGAACCGACCGTGTCCCAACGGCTCAGCCGCGCCAAGGCCAAGATCCGGACGGCCGGGATCCCGTTCCGGGTTCCGCCCGACCATCTGCTTCCCGAGCGCACCCCGCAGGTGCTCGCCTGCATCTACCTGGTGTTCACCGAGGGGTATTCGGCCACGTCCGGTGACGCCGCGATCCGGGACGAACTCTGCGACGAGGCGCTGCGGCTCGGCCGGTTGCTGTGCGAGCTGATGCCGGACGAGGGTGAGGCGTGGGCGTTGATGGCGCTCATGCTGTTCCACGACAGCAGGCGGACCCAGCGCACCGACGACGCCGGTGACCTTGTCCCGCTCGAGTGCCAGGATCGCAGGCGGTGGGACCGGGCGAAGATCGAGGAAGGCGTCGTGTGCCTGCGGGCCGCCCGGCGCCGGGGAGGCGGTCCGTACAGCGCGCAGGCCGCGATTGCCGCCGCCCACGCGACGGCGCCGAACTGGGAAGCCACCGACTGGGATGCCGTCGTCTCCGGATACGACGATCTCGCCGCGTACGGTGACTCACCCGCGGTCCGTCTCAATCACGCTGTCGCCGTGAGTTTCCGTGACGGTCCCGACGCCGGCCTCGCCGAGGTGGACGCGCTCGTCGGGGAACCGAGGCTGGCCCGGACGCACACCCTGCACGCCACCCGCGCCGACCTGCTGCGCCGAGCAGGCAGGCCGGCGGAGGCGAGCGTGGAATACCGCGCCGCGATCGCACTGGCGGCGAACGAACCGACCCGGCGTTTCCTGACCCGACGGCTCACGGAAGTGGACGGCGAAACCGGTGCCCGTCAGATCCGCCCGCGCGGCTGATGCTGGGTGATGCAGTGGATGCCGCCGCCCCGCGCGAAGATCTGCCGGGCATCGACGGTGACGACGCGACGACCCGGGTAGACGCTCGACAGGATGTCGCGGGCGAGGGCGTCGTGGGGGTCGTCGAAGCCGCACGCGATGATGCCGCCGTTGACGACGAGGTGATTGATGTAGCTGTAGTCGACCCACCCCTCCTCGTCACGCAGGACCGTCGGCGCGGGCACCTCGACGATCCGCCACGGCGCACCGGACCGGTCACGGCTGTCGGACAGCACCTTCAGGATCTCGGCGGTCACCTCGTGGTCGGGGTGGGACGGGTCGCGCTGGCAGTGCACCAGGACCACCCCGGGTGCGGGAAGCGCCGCGACGATGTCGACGTGCCCCTTGGTGCCGAACTTCTCGGAATCCCGCGTCAGGCCGCGCGGCAGCCAGACGACGTGCTCGGCGCCGATCGTGCGCGCGAGTTCCGCCTCGACCCCGGCCGCGTCCAGGCCGGGGTTGCGCAGTGGGTCCAGTTGCACCGTTTCGGTGACGAACACGGTTCCGTGGCCGTCCACCTGAATTCCGCCGCCTTCGTTGACCATCGACGATGGGACCGGCCGGGCGCCCGACCACGCCGTGACGGCCGCGCCGATGGAGCGGTCGTGGTCCCAGGTGGCCCACTCCTGCTGTCCCCAGCCGTTGAACACCCAGTCGACGGCACCGAGGCGGTCCTCCTCGTCGAGGACGAACGTGGGACCGATGTCGCGCATCCAGGCGTCGTCGAGGGGCGCCTCGACCACGTCGATGTCCGGGGACAGGTACTGCCGGGCGACGTTCCTGTCTGCCGGATCGACGACCATGGTGACCGGTTCGAATTCGGCGACCGCGTGGGCGGCGGCCGCCCACGCGGTCCGCGCCTCGTGGGCGTCGTCCGCCGTCGCGGTCATCGACGCCCCGAGAGGCGGGAACGCCATCCAGACCCGCTCCTGAGGTTCCGTCTCGCTGGGCATCCGCCAGGTCATGACAGGGTCTCCGCGGCGGCGACCGTCGATGGAAGACCGTAGGGGTGCTCGTGGTCGACGGCGTCCGTCAGCCGGGTGTACGTGTCCGGCCTACGGGTGGTCAGGAACGGGAAGAGGTCGAGCCAGTCCTTGCGCTGGTCGAGGTCGAGGTCGGCCACGAGGACCGCTTCCTCGTCGCGGGGAGCGGACACCAGCACTCGGCCGTACGGGTCGGAGATGAACGAGGAACCGTAGAAGTCGATGCCGCCCTCGTTGCCGCAACGGTTCGGGACAACCATGAATGTGCCACTGGTGATGCCGTTTCCGACGATCACGTGCTGCCAGATCGGCTGCGTGTCGAACGCCGGGAAGCTCGGCTCGGACCCGATCGCGGTGGGGTAGACCAGGATCTCCGCGCCGGCGAGCGAGTACATCCGCGCCACCTCGGGGAACCATTCGTCCCAGCACGTCGGCAGTCCGAGGGCGGCGCCGCCCAGTTCGGCAGGCCGGTAGACGGGGTAGGCGTCGTCGGCGGGGCCTCCGCGGAAGTAGGTGTCCTCGTAGTAGCCGGCGCTGACGGGGATGTGCAGCTTGCGTGTCCGGGAGAGCAGTTCACCGGACGGGGACACGAGGATGGCGGTGTTGAAACCGAGACCGTCCGGGGCGTCGGCCCTCTCGTACAGCGAGGCGTGGACGCAGACCTGGTGGCGGGCAGCGGCGGCGGCCGCGAAACTGTATGTCGGTCCGGTCGTGAGGTCCTCGGCGTCGCGCCCGGGTGTCCCGGTCGCGCGGGTGTCGGCGGGGTACTTCGACAGCGTGAGTTCCGGCAGGAACACCACWGCCGCGCCGAGGGCGGCCGCCTCGCCGATCGCGTCGGTCAACCCGATGCGCAATGCGTCCGCGTCGGCGAGCCAGCGGTGCTGCACCAACCCGACCCGCAGCGGAGTGCGGGCGGACGCCGTGGAACGTGCGGGGGAGGAGGGTGCGGGCAGCGCGGTGATCGTGCGGATGGTCATCGTTTTTCCTTCGTTCTGGTGGTGACGGGGTTGTCGGTGGTGCGGTTGGGGGGCTCGGACATCACGACGTCGATCGCGCCGAGCAGGTGGGAGCGGGCGTCCTCGGTGGAGATCTCCTTGCAGAGCCACCGCCCGGACAGTCCTTCGACGAGGGCGGTCATCGTGACCGCGGTGCGCCGGGGGTCGAGGGAGGGGGAGATCTCGCCGGTGGCCTGCGCCTGCGTGATCGCGTCGGCGATCTCGGCAACCCACGCGGCGGTGGTCCGCGCGAGGGGCTCCCGCAGCGCCTCCTCGTACACGGCGGAGGCGCGTAACTCGTTCCAGGCCAGCGAGTTCTCCACGACCTCGGGGCGGTCCTGGATCTCGCCGAGGAGCGAGCGGGTGAGCCGGTCGCGTGCGGAGTCCGCGGACCCCTCGCCCTCGCTGCGGTAGTCGCGGGCACGGTCGTTGATGTAGTTCAGGGCGGCCTCGAGCAGGCCGATGCGATCCTTGAAGTGGTAGTACAGCAGTCCCGGCGAGACGCCCGCGACCTCCGCGACATCGTTGACGCGCAGCCCGCGGATACCTCGCTGGGCAATCGCCGTCGCGCTCGCCTTCAGAATCGCGTCGCGTCGCTCGCTCATCGGAATCTCCTTCGGTTCGTGTCGCGCTAGGACGACGGCGCCTCGACCGGGGCCACGTGTTCGGGCCACAGTCGCAGCGCGACGAGGTAGCCGGCCACGGCGATGACCGACGATCCGATCAGACTGACATCGACACCGTGCGCGATGTCGGCAAGAGGCCCGGAGTACAGCGACGTGTCGACCGCGAGCAGGCCGAACAGCGATCCTGCGGCCCAGGGGATGACGGCGCGAAGATTCCAGCCGCCGGTGAACCAGTACCGCCCGCCCTTCCGGCCCAGGTTGAACACCTGGAGATCGACGGCGTCGTACTGCCCTCGCCGCGCAGCCAGGAAGCCGGCGACGTTGATCGCGACCCACGGCGCGGCGAAACCGTTGAGCACCAATGTCATCGCCGTGATCGAATCGACGGCGTCGACGACGAAGACACCGATGTAGAGCAGGGCCACCGCGAGCGCCGACGTGATCAGCGTCGTGTGGACGCGGCGTAACCGGGGGATCAGCGCCTCCAGGTCGAGTCCGCTGGCGTAGACGTTGAGGACGCCCTGGCCGAGTCCGCCCGCGAGGGCGACGAGGACGATCGGCAGCACGTACCAGCCGGGAGCCTCCGCCACCAGGTCGGCGACGTAGGAGTCGCTCAGCGTGGTGAACGTCGACGCGGTGAACGAACCGAATGCCGCGGTCAGGAACAGTCCGAAGAAGATGCCGGCCATGGTGGCCGCGACGATCGAACGGTCGCTGAACCGCACCCGGGAGATCCGCCTGCTGTAGTCGCCGAGCGTCGGGGCGTAGGACAGCGGACCGCCGACGGCGAGGACCACGGCCAGAATCCAGGTCGGCCAGAAACCGCCGAGCAGGTAGTCGCCGCTGCCCGCGCCGCCGTCGAAGTGGCCACCGAACGCGAAGACCCCCAGCAAGAGTAGTGCGGCGACGACGGGCAGCACGAACTTCTGGAGCGCGACCACCGTGCCGTGGCCGAACAGTGCGACGGCCACGATCTCGGCGGCGATGATGCCGTAGCCGAGGGCGAGCATGCCGTTGTCGACCGGTGTGCCGAACAGGCGGTGGGCGGCGGCGATCAGTGCGTCCCCCGACGTCCAGACCGCGATCGCCGCGTACGCGAGGGCGAAGAGGAGGGTGAGCCCGGAGCCGATCATCCGTCCGCTCACGCCGAAGTGCGCACCACTCGACACGGTGTTGTTCGTGCCGGTGCGCGGTCCCAGGAGTGACAGGGGAGCGATGAGGAGCGTTCCGAGCCCGATGCCGATCGCGCTGGCCGCCAGCGCGCTGCCGAAGCTGAGCCCGAATGTGATGGGGAGCCAGCCGAACACGATCACGGAGAACGCCAGATTGCCGCCGAAGAACACCGCGAGCATGTTGAGCGGTCGCGAATCGCGTTCCGATTCGGGGATGTACTCCACGCCGATCGTCTCGACGTGGCCGAACCGGTCCTCCGGCGGGGAKGGAGCGGTGTCGTCGAGGGGCGTCGTCGGGTCGAGATTCGTGGACACTGCGGACCTCACATTCGGGGCGGAGGTGACCGGTATCACGTCCTGTTGGCTACCGAACATATTCCAAACTGAAAATTCAGTCAAGACCAGACGGTGACGTGCGCCACCGCGGACTGTGCGGAGTTTGCGCTGCTCCGGCGACCGGACTAGCTATATGTGTGACCGTTCGTCTCATGTAGCTACCTGTCATCGGAGTGCCTGTGTCTGCGGCCGCCATCGCCAGTCGTCTCGTGAGCCGGCGCCGGCTCACCGCCGCGGGGGCGGTGCTCGACCGGTGCGACATCGAGGGCGCACGGTGAGGTCGCCGATGGTCCGGTGGCAGCTGATCGGCTTCGTTCTCGTCGCCCCCCCGGGGGGCACGGCCAAGCCGATGCCCGTCGAGGAGTTACTCGCCAGCGCAAAGGGATTGACCGAATCCGCGCCGATCGACGCGCTCCACACCGTCGTGACGGAACTCGGCGCGGCATTCGACGGAAAGGGTGAAGACCTTCAGTCGCTGGCGGACCGGCTGCGCAGCAGCGACCCCGATGTCCGGCGGCTGATCGATAACGGAAATCCCGCGAGAAAGCAACTGGGGCAACTGGTCTCGGATGCGGGCCCCGGCATCACGACGAACCTCGCCACCCTGTCCGCCACGGCGAAGGTGATCTCCGTGCACCTGGGCCGGGTGGCCGAGACGAACAACCCGCCGTCGTGCACCGTCGGGTAGGAGGGCACCCGGGCGATCCTCCGGGAGATGAAGCGCCAGGATCCGAACTTCGACGACACGCAGCAGGACTTCCCGCAGAACACCGCCGCCACCTGTGCGGCCCCGCAGGGCAGTCTCACCGGCGTCCGCAGCGCGAACCGGATCGTGTTCGGCGACCCCGCCACCGTTCAGCCGTGGGACTCCACGCCCAAGAAGGACCCGAACAAGCTGGACCTCAACCTGATTGCGAATCGGCTCGCCCCGCTGCTCGGAGTCACCCCCAACTGACGCGAGCGCCGAGCCCGGATCCCGGACCCTCCCGGTGTCGGGTTGACAACTGCGCGCCGATCCTGCAATCTTCGAAACAGGTCACGAGTACCAGCGTCAAGCCCCGGCTAGCTGGTCGGCAACCCTCCACCGCGGCGGGGTGCTCCGGGTGACGACCAGGCTGAGGTTCATACCGAACCCGGCAAGCGCGGACTCCGAGAGGGCACCGACCCTGCGACGAGTCCCTGACTACGAGGGATGTCGTGATGACTGCTGTATTGACCGCTGACGTGTGTGTTGCCCCCCTGGCTCAGGTTTCGGGTTCCGACCTGCGGGTTCCGCTCGTTCAGGGCGGCGACTGCACCTACGTGAACTTCGACTACGCGGCCAGTGCGCCGGCGTTGGCGCAGGTGACGGACCGTATCGGTGCCCTGCTTCCGACGTACTCCAGCGTGCACCGCGGCGCCGGTTACGCCTCGCGGGTGTCGACCGAGTGCTACGAGAAGGCCCGCGACTCGGTGGCCCGGTTCGTCGGAGCGTGCGACGACCAGGTGGTGGTGTTCACCCGCAACACCACCGACTCGCTGAACCTGCTCGCCGGCTGCGTTCCCGGCAGCACCGTCGTCCTCGACATCGAACACCACGCGAACCTGCTGCCGTGGAAGGACTCTCGCGTCGTGCGGGCGGCGGACACGCTGGCCGAGACCGTCCGGCTGCTCGTCGCCGAACTGTGCTCGAAGCCCACCGCCCTGCTCGCGGTGACGGGGGCGTCCAACGTCACCGGTGAGGTGCTGCCGATCGCCGCCCTCGCCGAGGTGGCGCATCGTTGCGGCGCACGGATTCTCGTCGACGCCGCTCAGCTCGCACCGCACCGCCGCATCGACGTCGAGGAGTGGGGTGTCGACTACCTCGCCTTCTCCGGGCACAAGCTGTACGCCCCGTTCGGCGCCGGCGTGCTCGTGGGCCGCCGGGACTGGCTCGACGCCGCCGAGCCCTACCTCGCGGGCGGCGGCGCGGTCCGGAACGTGACCGTCGAATCCACCCAGTGGGCGCCTGCCCCCGCCCGGCACGAGGCGGGAACCCCCAACGTGCTCGGCGCCGCTGCCCTCGCCGCCGCGTGCGATGCGCTGTCCGAACTCGACTTCGGCACGGTGGCCGAACACGAGGCGGCACTCACCGGCCGGCTGCTCGACGGCCTCGGTTCCGTCGACGGCCTGGAGTTCCTGCGGCTGTGGTCGGACGCCCCCGACACCGTGGGAATCGTGACGTTCACGATCGACGGTTTCGAGCCGGGGGAGATCGCCGCCTACCTGTCCGCCGAACACGGAATCGGAGTTCGCGACGGACGCTTCTGCGCACACCCGCTGCTCGGCCGCCTCGGCAAGCCCGACGGTGCCGTGCGGGTGAGCCTGGGTCTCGGAAGCTGCTCGGAGGACGTGGATCGGCTGGTCGACGCCGTGTGCACCCTGGTGGCGGGACGCCGGAACTGGGCCTACGCCAAGGAGAGCGGCCAGTGGAATCCGGTGCCCGAGACCCGCTTTTCGCGAGACGCGCTAGTATGACGGCATGGCATCGCAGGCTGGGAGCACAATGATTGCTCACTGGTGCCGTCGGCATGTCGATCTGTGCCGAACCGCCTCGGGTATGTGTTCGAGCTGACCGGTCTTCCCGCTCCGTTTCACTCACACGCACACGTCATTCCCGAGGAACCCTTATGTCTCGAGACAATGCCTTCGTTTCCCGTCCCCTTCGCGTCGCCGTCGAGCTGACCGGATCGGGACACCACCCGGCCGCCGAGGGCGCCGCAGGCACGCGGCCGATCAACGGTGCCGACTACTGGGTGGACCTGACCGCCGACTCGACGG
>NZ_JBFUHV010000093.1:0-33121 GCF_056402215.1 Rhodococcus sp. P4_B6
GCCGCCGTAGAGAAGGCGGTTCTCGATGAAAATCACCGGGTTCGGATCCTGGATGGCGGCTCTCAGCAGTCCGTAGGTGTCGGCCGGCGTCGACGGCATGACGACCGTCAGGCCCGGAATGTGTGCCAACAGGGCTTCGAGGCTCTGCGAGTGCTGGCTGCCCGAGGACTTTCCGGCACCGAACTGAGTACGGACAACGAGGGGCATCGATACGGCCCCGCCTGTCATGAAACGCAGTTTGGCGGCCTGGTTCATCAACTGATCGAGGCACACGCCGATGAAGTCGAAGTACATCAACTCGACCACTGGCTTGAAGCCTGCCATGGCCGCGCCGACCGCTGTTCCCATGATTGCACTCTCCGAGATGGGGGTATCCCGAACGCGTCCGGGAAACCTCTCTGTCAGACCGCGGGTCAGGCCGTAGACATTTCCGCCCTTGCCGACGTCGATCCCTGCCAGAAAGACCGTCGGGTCGTTCTCCAGCTCGTAGGTCAAGGCATCGGTGATCGCATGCATGACCTTCGTCGAACCTTCGGTGGGAACGGGAGGCTCGGACACGACGGGGCGAGGGGTCGAAACGTAGTCCGCCACCGTCTCGTCCGCCGGATACGGGGCGTCCGATGCTTTCGCGATGGCTTGCTCGATCTCCGCTTCGACCTCGGCCTCGATCGCCGCGAGTTCCGGGACCATCCCAACGTGACGCATCGTGTCGCCGAGGACGATAAGCGGGTCCCTCTTCTTCCACTCCTCGAGTTCGGCTGCACTCCGATAGCTCTCCGGGTCACCCTCGTAGTGGCCGTGCCATCGGTAGGTTGTGGCTTCGACGATGGCCGGGCCGCCGCCCGCGCGAAGCCGGTGCACGAGCTCGCGCTGAAGCCTGGCGACCTTCGTGACGTCGTTGCCATCTACTTGGTGGAACTCGACCCCGTAGCCGGCTGCTCGCTCACGCAGCGTCGCGCGATGCTGGTCTCCCGCGGGGGAGAACTCGGAGTACCCGTTGTTCTCGCAGAAGAAGATCACCGGAAGGTCCCACACCGCTGCAAGGTTGACCGACTCGTGGAACACGCCTTGGGCCACGGCACCGTCGCCGAAGAAGGCGACCACAACACCGCCCGCGTCGCGCAGTTGGGCTGCCGTGCCGGCACCCACCGCGATCGGCATTCCGGCGCCGACGATGCCGTTGGCGCCGAAGATCCCCTTCCTGGGGTCCGCGATGTGCATCGAGCCACCGCGGCCCTTGCAGGTGCCGGTCTCCTTTCCCATCAACTCCGCAAACATGCCGTCGACATCCAGGCCCTTGGCGATGCAATGACCGTGCCCGCGATGTGTGGACGTGATGACGTCCCGGTCGTCGAGCGGCCAGCAGGCGCCGACGGCGGTGGCCTCCTGACCGATGGACAGATGCAGAAATCCGGGTATCTGGGTTGCACGATACAGCCGGGAGGCGTGCTCCTCGAATCGGCGGATCCTCAGCATCCGCCGGTACAACCCGGCCAGAGTTACGGGGTCATCGAAATAGTGTGCTGTCGAATCTGTTTCAGCAAGCGTCATTATGTCTTCGCCGATCGGTGTGGAGACTCGCGCACGAGTCGACTCTTGACTGGGGCACAGTGCGGTCAATATTATACCGATTGTTCTAAAAAACAAGGGTCGCCGTCGGCGACCTATTCACAGGACGGACCCGACATGGATCTAGACCTGCCTGCCGAGGCGATCGAGCTTCAGAAGCTGTGCCGTGACTTCGCCGAGAAGGAGATCGAGCCGTACGCCGAGTCCTGGTCGGAGGAAGAACGTTTCCCTTCCGATGTGTTCCTGAAAATGGGAGAACTCGACCTTACCGGGCTGCTCATTCCGCACGAGTACGGTGGCACTGATGCAGGTTACGTCTCCTACGTGACGGCGATGGAAGCGATCGGCGCTGCCGATCAATCATTCGCAGCAGCCTGGAACGCACACTCGACGATTGCGTCGCTTCCGCTGGCTGTGTTCGGCACCGAAGAACAGAAGAAGAACTGGCTCATTCCGCTCGCCTCCGGTAGGAACATCGGGGCATTCGGACTGACGGAGCCGACGGCGGGATCCGATGCGTCAGGAATCAGGACGACAGCGCGGCAGGATGCCGGCGGTTGGCTCGTCAATGGCGCAAAGATGTTCATTACCAACGCTGGAACCGAGGTGAGTCTTGGTGTGACGCTACTCGCCGTCACCGGGACGAACGACGACGGATCCAAGCGATTCGGAACGTTCTTCGTTCCCACCGGAACCGACGGATACACAGTCGGACGCCCCCTTCGGAAGCTCGGCTGGCACGGGATGGACACGCGGGAACTCATCTTCGACAACTGCTGGATCCCGGCCGAGAATCTGATCGGAGAAGAGGGCAACGGGCTTCGGCAGTTCCTCGACGTGCTGGACGGCGGCCGCATCAGTGTTGCCGCACTGGGGTTGTCGCTCGCACAAGAGGCGCTCGATCTCGCGTCTGTGCATGCGACGCAACGGGAACAGTTCGGCAAGCGTCTCGCCGACTTCCAGGCGGTGCAGCACAAGTTGGCCGACATGGCCACCGAAGTCGAAGCTGCACGGAGCCTCGTCTATCGCGCTGCGTGGCTCGCGGACAACGGGCGTCCGTTCGGCAAGGAAGCTGCGATGGCCAAGCTGTACGCATCTGAGGTGGCCAACCGTGCCGCCAGCGCCAGCGTTCAGATCCACGGAGGCTACGGCTACATTCGAGAATCGAAGATCTCCAGATTCTACGCGGACGCGAAGGTACTGGAGATCGGCGAGGGTACGAATGAGATCCAGCGCAACGTGATCGCCCGCACCGTGATCCGGTCTGTTCGCGCCTGATCTGTTGCGCTCTGGCAGACATTGCCGAACTGTTCGTGTGGCCTGAGTTGCACCAGTTCGGTGTGTCAACCCTGACCGGGAATGCCGGATCTTTCCGATCGGCATCCCGGTCTTTCGCATTCGATGCCGACAGCATGCCGGCGTCAGCGGCGATGATCCCCATCCACCCCTCGCGGGGACGGTCCTCGCGGGCGACGCGCCGTACCTGCCCACCGGTGCACTCGTACACCGGGCGGTCCGTGAGTAGGCCTGTAAAGGCCGCGGCTGCGGCGCCCGACTGCGCCGCGCAGGCTTGCAACCGGAGGCGCCTGTCCCGCAGCAGGTGTATCGGCTTCATCGACCCAGGGTTCCCCTATTGCATTGTTTTGAGCAAGTGGTCTATCTTTGCGTGACGCAGGTCATAGCCCTGGCCTTGCGGTGAAGAAACGGGAGGTGCCGATGCGGTGCCTATGCTGCCCGCGCACAGGGCGCGCTCACGGACCCGACGCCCGCGTCGCTCCATCCCTTGCTTTGGCGCGTGAATACGGAAAGGGTCGAAGGCGATCGCAATGGCGCTGATGTTCTCCAAACGACTGGGTCGAAGCCTGCTCGTACTGTTCCTCGTCACGGTGGCCGTGGTGGGGCTACTCGGCCTCGCGCCGGGATCTGTCGCCGATGTGGTTCTCGGCGAGAACGCCACCCCCGAGGCTGTCGCCCAGATGAATACCGAGCTCGGCCTGGATCAGCCGTTGTGGCGTCAGTACGTGGATTGGCTCGGATCTGCAGTTCGCGGCGACCTGGGCTCGTCGCCGATCACTGGTCAGGACGTCACCCAGGCGATTCTGGATCGTCTTCCCGTGACGATCGAGCTGGCGGTGATGGGTCTGTTCCTCGGCGTTGCCATCGCCATCGTGCTGGCCGTCATTGCCGCCGCGACTCAGGGAACCGCAGTGGATCGCGCTATCAGTGCTGTCTCGTCCGGGTTCTTGGCGGTTCCGGCGTTCATCGCGGGTCCGGTGTTGATCTATTTCCTGGGAGTGCAGCTCGGTTGGTTCCCGGTCTCGGGGTGGTCGCGAATCAGTGATGGCCTCGGGGCGAACCTCCAGCATGCCTTCCTGCCTGCGGTGGCCATTGCGTTGGTCGAGGTTGCGACGTTCCAGCGGTTGCTTCGGACGGATCTGGTCAGCACGCTGCGGGAGGACTTCGTGTCGGCGGCGCGGGCGAAGGGGATGCCGCGGGCGTACGTGTTGTTCCGGCATGCGCTGCGGCCGTCGTCCTTCTCCTTGATCACCATGGCCGGCATCAGTTTGGGGCGGTTGATCGGCGGCACCGTGGTTGTCGAGATTCTGTTCGGTCTACCCGGGCTGGGTCAGCTCGTCTCGTCGTCGATCACCGTTCGTGACGTGATCACGGTCCAGGGCATTGTCGTCTTCATCGCGTTGGTCTATGTGGTCGTCAACATGCTCGTCGATACCAGTTACGGCTTCCTTGATCCGAGGGTCCGAAAGGCGGTTCGCGCATGACACTCACCAGCCCGGTGGTCAAGGCCTCCGCAGTCGGCGCGGCGGCAAGGCGACCAGTTGTTGCGCCACCCAGAAAGAAGCGTTCGGTTGTCGTATGGGCATGCTACTTCTGGCTCGGAGCGGTGATCCTTCTGGCGTTGTGTGCGAACCTGCTTCCGATTGCGGAATATTCCGTTCCCGTTGGAGGTTCACGTGTTCCACCGCAGTGGGGTTCACTCGACTTGCTGCTGGGCACGGACAGCTACGGGAGGTCCATCCTGTCCCGGTGCATCCATGGCGCACGAGTGTCGTTGGTGGTGGGCGTCGTGGCCGGACTCACGGGTCTGGGTATCGGTGCGAGTCTCGGAATGCTCGCCGGCTACTTCCGCGGGCGCACGGACTGGTGCCTGTCACTTGTCGCGGACGCGATGTTGGCATTCCCGCCACTGATTCTCCTCCTCGCGTTGGCCTCGATCCTGACTCCGAGTGTCACGACGATTCTCATCGGTCTGACACTCGTCACGATCCCGGCGTTTCTACGTTTGGCGAGGGCCACCACCATCTCCTGGTCGTCGCGCGAATTCGTACGTGCTGCGAAGAATCTCGGTGCCGGCGATGGCAGGATCCTCCTCAAAGAGATATTCCCGAATGTCGTGCCGTCATTGGGAGCGTTCTTCCCGATCGTGATCGCGGCACTGATCGTCGCCGAGGGGTCGCTCAGCTTTCTGGGGATGGGTATCCCTTCGCCGCAGCCGAGTTGGGGCGGAATGATCAGCGACGGTAAGGCCGCGATTGCCACTGCGCCGCATATGGTGTTCGTCCCGGCGGCAGTCATCTTCTTCACTGTTTTCGCCCTCAATCAGATCGGTGATCACCTGCGCCTGCGGTTCGACCGCTCCATGCAGGACTGACGTGCTGCTCGGAAATCGTGAAAGGTCAGGCATGTTCCTCAGAAGGCACGCGCTCGTGGCAGTAAGTGCTGTTGCGATGCTCGCGTCGAGTGCCTGCGGCGGTGGTCATTCAGTGGGTGCGATCGCGGCGGCGGGACCCTCGGGTGACCCTGTTGCTGGTGGAACTGGGCGAATCGTCGAGATGGCGGAGCCGCGCAGTCTCGATCCGGCCCTGATCTCCAACTCGTGGGCGAATTCCCCGCTTCTGGGTAATGCCCTGTACGGCACACTCATGATCGACAACATCGAGACCGGTGCCATCGAATACACGATGGCGGAGAATTTCTTCTCCACCGACGGCGGGAAGACGTTCACCCTCGTCCTTCGGGACGGGTTGAGGTTCTCCGATGGAAGCCCTCTTACCGCTCACTCGGTGAAGACTGCGTGGGAACACGTGAAGGATCCGGCTACTGCGTCCCCGGACATTCCGCAGGCGCGACTCATCGACAGCAGCGACGTCGTCGATGAACGCACGCTGAGGGTGAACCTGGTGACCCCGGTTCCGAACTTCGCGAATGCTGTTCTCCAGACCTCGCTGAACTGGATTGCCTCACCGACGACACTCGCAGCCGATCAGGCGCACAAGGACTCCGACCCCGTCGGTGCCGGGCCGTACACGCTCGAGCACTGGTCGCGTCAGGACGTCATCAGCCTCACCCGCAACGGGAACTACTACGACGCCCCCCGTCCGTACCTCGACAGACTGGAAATCCGCGCGATTCCGGATGCGGAACAGCGCTACAACACCGTGCTCAGTGGTGGAGCCGATTTCGCCCTGGAGGGCATCTGGCAGAATCTGGACAAGGCGACGAACACCGGGCTGCAAAGCTCCGTCGCGCCGCTCGGTGGTGGAACGTCCCTGGTACTGAACAACACCAAGGCGCCGTTCGACGATCCGCGGGCGCGAAAGGCGCTGGCCACTGCCTTGAACCTCGATACGCTCAACACCGCGGTATACGAGGGCACGGGGAAGATTCCGGCGCACTTGTTCGACGAGTCCTCGCCGTTCTACAAGGATATTCCGCTGGCCCAGCAGAACCACGACGCAGCGCAGCGGCTTCTCGACGAACTCGCCAGTGAGGGTGCGCCGTTGGAGTTCACACTCTCCCTTTACCCCACAGGCAAATCCCTCGGCGAAGCAGTGCAGACCCAGATGAGTGTGTTCGACAACGTCAAGGTCGAGGTTCGTACCATCGATCTCGCTCAGGTGGGTCAGATTCTGGGCAAGAAGGACTACGACGTCATCTCGAGTACGGTTGTCTTCAGTGACCCGGAGCCGCGGTTGTGGTTCGGATTCCACAGCACCTCCAGCGGCAATTACAGCGGAATCAAGGACCCTCAACTCGACGACGCCCTCGACAGAGGCCGCGTTGCCGGAAACGACGCGGAGCGCACGGCGGCGTACGAGGCCGTCCAGAAGCGCCTCGTCGAACTGAACCCCGTCATCTTCTACTCCCGCGCTGCACCGGGAGTCATCGCCGGCACCCAAGTCGGTGGGATCGTGCAGTACGGGATGGGGTCGGTGCTTCCGGAAACTCTCTGGATTCAGAAGTAGGCACCGGCATGACTGAAGACGATGTTCGCCTTCGCCGACGAAAGGCTAGGAAACGATGAGTGAACCCCCCCTCCTCGAAGTGAAGAATTTGCATTCCTATATCGGCTCGCCGCGAGGTGTGGTGCGGGCGGTCGATGATGTGTCGTTCGGAGTGGCTGCGTCTGAGGCGCTGGGCATTGTGGGTGAGTCGGGTTCCGGGAAGTCGGTGATGGCGCGAGCGATCATGGGGCTGATGCCGGCGCAGGCTGCTCAAACCGGCGAAGTCTATTTCCAGGGCCGTGATCTTCTGGCGTTGAATCAGAAGCAACGCGAGGGGATTTGGGGTAAGCAGATTGCGATGGTGTTCCAGGACCCGGGTCGATCTCTCAATCCTGTGGTGCGCATCGATCGGCAGTTGGCGGAAGGGATGCGGCGTCATCTCGGCGTGTCCCGTTCCGAGGCCCGCCATCGTGCGTTGAATCTCCTTGGAGAGGTCGGTGTTCCCGATCCCGAGCGTCGGTTGCGCAACTATCCGCACGAGTTGTCGGGTGGAATGCGTCAGCGTGTGATGATCGCGATCGCATTGGCGTGTGAGCCTGATCTTCTCATCGCCGATGAACCGACGACCGCGCTCGATGTGACGATTCAGCGGCAGATCCTCGACTTGCTGCGCAAGGTGCAGATGGAGCGGGGGATGGCGTTGATGTTGATCAGCCACGACCTCGCGGTTGTTGCCGGCCGGACCGACCGCGTCGCCGTGATGTACGCTGGCAAGTTGGCCGAGATCGGTGCCACCCGCCAGGTTTTCGATGCCCCACGACACCGGTATACCCATGCGTTGCTCGGTGCAACCCCCACGATCGACCATGAACGGCATGCCCCGTTGAACCTGATTCCTGGTTCGTTGCCGACACCGACGAGTCCGCCACCGGGCTGCCGTTTCGCTCCGCGGTGTGCATATGTGGAGCAGGCATGCATCGAGCCGGGACCGGCCATGGTCTCGGTCGGATCGGACCACGCAGTTGCGTGTACCAATACCGCACCCGCGGTGAGAGAAACAGCTTTCGGAGGTGAACTCGTTGGCCGGTAGTGGAACCGCGCACCTGCGCGGAGATGGCACGCTTCTGAGCGTGCAAGATCTCGAGGTGGAGTACAGCACGAAGGGAGGGTCGTTCAAGGCGGTCGGTGGCATCAGTTTCGATGTCCGCAAGGGCGAGACGCTCGGTATCGTCGGTGAGTCCGGGTGTGGCAAGTCGACGACCGGGCGGGCTGTTCTGCGTCTCGATCCCATCGCCGGCGGTCGAATCCGATACGGCGACGAGTGGATAGAAGCAGTTCCGGAGCGGCGCATGCGTCAGCTGCGTCGTGAGATGCAGATGATCTTTCAGGATCCGGTGGCGTCCCTCAATCCCCGTCGGGCGGTCAAGGAGATCGTCGTCGAGGGTCTGGCGATCGACGGGGCGACGGCTGCAGATCAGGCGTCTGCGTCCCAGAGGGTGCTCGACCAAGTGGGTCTTCCGGGTGATCGATTCGCTGACATGGTGCCTCGTCAACTGTCGGGTGGGCAGGCACAGCGGCTGGCGATCGGGCGTGCTCTGGCGCTCAATCCGCGGCTTCTCATCTGTGACGAGCCGGTGTCGGCATTGGACGTGTCGGTGCAGGCGCAGATCCTGAATCTGCTCGAGGAACTCAAGCAGGAGTTCGACCTGACGATCGTGTTCATCGCTCACGACTTGGGCGTGGTGCGTACGGTCAGCGACAACGTGTTGGTGATGTATCTCGGGAAGGTGTGCGAGTTCGGTGACTCGGTCGAGGTGTATGACCAGCCGGCACATCCCTACACCAGGGCCCTGCTGGATTCGGTGCCCCTGACCGACCCCGACAAGGGCTTCGCCGGTCCGGCTCTCCAAGGAGATATCCCGTCACCGCTGCGGCCACCGCAGGGATGCCGATTCCGCACGCGCTGCCCGATGGCGCAGGACCACTGTGCTGTCGAGGAGCCCATCATGCGTGAAGTCCGGCCCGGTCAGTACGCAGCCTGTCACTACCCCCTCGACTGACGGACAGTGCCAGGTCTGCCGACGTCGGCAGACCTGGCACGTGGCGGCGCATCGCGCCAACTGTCGACGCCCGTGCCGCGGGTGTGAAGGGTGCATATCGCGTGCGACACGACTCGCGGTTGGACGCATCCGGACACCCCGGCGCCACTGCTTTCGAAGCGCTAGCGGCCCTGCCAGCGAGGTGCGCGACGTTCGGCGAAGGCGGTGGCACCCTCCGCTGCGTCCGCGGACGCGAACACCGGGTCCGTGTAGGCGGATTGCCGCCCGAACGACTCCTCGTCGGTCCACGTCCTGGAGTCGAGAGCCAGCGCCTTGCTCGCACGAACCGCGAGGGGCGCGTTCGCCGCGATCGACGCCGCCAGGGCGCGCGCGGTCCCGACGGCGGCACCGTCTTCGACCACTCGATTGACCAGTCCGTGAGTCTGCGCATCCTGGGCGGTGATCGGCTCCCCGGTCAGGAGCATTTCGAGTGCAACGGCGCGGGGCAGGACCCGAGGCGCGCGGAAGATGCCTCCGGCGCGGGCGGCGAGCCCCCGCTTGACCTCCGGAAGACCGAACCGGGCACCAGAACCGGCCACGACCAGGTCGCATGCGAGGACCATCTCGAAGCCGCCGCCCAGTGCCCACCCTTCGACTGCGGCGATCAGTGGCTTCGCCGGAGGCGCCTCGACGAGTCCGCCGAAGCCGCGGCCCTCGACAATCGGGCGTTCCCCCAAGCGAAATCGCTTCAAATCCATCCCGGCGCAGAATGTTCCTGAGCTTCCGGTGAGGATCGCAACGGAGAGTTCCGGATCGTCGTCGAGACGTGTCAGGGCTTCCGCGATGACAGTGGCCGCAGACAGGCTCATCGCATTGCGCTGTTCGGGTCGATTGATGGTGATGGTGAGGATTCCGGAATCGGCCTCCACGAGAACCTCACTGGCAGCGGTGGTGGTCATCGCGGAGGCATCCGGATCGCACCGTCGAGACGGATAGTCTCACCGTTCGCGTAGCCGTTCTCCAAGAGGGCAAGTGCCATGCCGGCATAGTCCTCGGGACGGCCGAGACGCTTCGGGAAGGGAACTCCTGCCGCGAGGCCCTCGCGGATGTCCGAGCGCAGGCGCGCGAGCATCGGCGTGTCGAACGTGCCGGGGGCGATCGTGTTGACGCGGATCCCCACACTTGCGAGATCGCGTGCGGCAACGAGGGTGATGCCGTGGACAGCCGCCTTGGATGCGGTGTAGGCGGTCTGGCCGATCTGGCCGTCGAACGCCGCGACGGAGGCGGTGAGGACGATGCTGCCGCGCTCGCCGTCGACAGGCTCGTTGCGTGCTATCCGTGCGGCGGCGGCACGCAACACGTTATAGGTGCCGATGAGGTTGATCTCCAAGATGTTGCGGAAGCTGTCCAGGTCGTTCGGATTGCCCTCCTTGTCCAGGATGCGGAGGCGGTCGCCGCCTCGGCCGGCGCAGTGCACCACGCCGCGCAGGGGACCGAACGACTCCGCCGTATCGAGGGCGGGGGAGAACGATGCCTCGTTGGTGATGTCGATGGGGGCGAACGTGGCCCTGTCGCCGAGGCGGTCCGCTGTCGCCGCGCCGTCGGAGGTGGCGAGATCGGCGATGACGACGTGGGCGCCTGCCGCGACGAGCGCGGCGGAGGTCGCTTCACCGAGCCCGGAAGCGGCACCGGTCACCAGGAAAGTGTTGTCTTTCAGTTGCATGAGGCAGGCTTTCTGTGGATGTGGTCTATCAGTAGGGGTGGCGTGTCCGCTGACTATGCGGGGTACCGACCGGCAATCTCACGGCCGATGATCTCCTTCATGATCTCGGTCGTTCCGCCGACGATCGTCTGCACGCGGGCGTCGGCGTAGGCCCGCGAGATCGGGTACTCGTCCATGTACCCGTATCCACCGTGTAGCTGCAGGCACCCATTGACGATTCGGTTCTGCAATTCGGTGGCCCACCACTTCGCCTTCGCGCCCTGCGTGACGTCGAAGGTGCCGTCGTTGTAGGCGAGAATGGACTGCTCCAGGAATGTTCTGGTGATGTCGACCTCGGTCGTCATCTCCGCTAGCCGGAAGCGTGTGTTCTGGAAGTCGATGATACGTTCACCGAATGCCTTTCGCTCGCTGGTGTACTTGACGGTCCAGTCCAATGCGGCTTCGGCGGCGCACAGTGCACGCCACGCGATCGAGAGGCGTTCGAGCGGAAGCTGAGCGGTGAGGTGGTGGAATCCGCGGCCCTCCTCGCCGACGAGGTTGGACACCGGGACACGGACGTTGTCGAAGGCGATCTCGGCAGTGTCCTGGGAATGCAGTCCGAGCTTGCGCAGCTTGCGTCCGCGAGTAAATCCCTCGGTGGTGGTGGGGACGAGAATCAGGGAAAGACGGGGGCGTCCTTCGTGCTCGCTCGTGCGGGCGGCGGCGAGCACGACGTCCGAGGAGAATCCGCTCGTGATGAAAGTCTTGGCGCCGTTGATGACCCACTCGTCACCGTCGCGGACCGCCGTGGTCTTCATCCCGCGGAGGTCGCTACCGGCGGCCGGCTCGGACATGGCGATGGATGCGACGATCGTGCCCTCTGCCATCCCGGGCAGCCACTGGCGCTGTTGCTCCGCGGTGCCGAACGTCGTCAGGTACGACGCGACGATGTCCTCGTTGATCGAGAAGCCGGAGGCAAGGGAGGCCGCGCCGACCGCTGCGAGCTCCTCCTGGACCACGCACCGGAAGCGGTAGTCGCGCATCCCACCTCCGCCGAGCTCCTCGGCAACTCGGATGCCGAGAACGCCGTGTGCGCCTGCGGACTTCCAGACCTCGCGGCCGGTGCTGCGATCCTCTTCCCATTGGTCGAGGTTGGGGACGACGTCTCGCTTGACGAACTCGCGGACCACCTCGCGGAAGCCTTCGTGATCTTCGTTGTAAAAAGTTAGAGGCACTTGGATTCTCCTTGGGTCATTCAGTTTCGGCTTGTCGGGCGTCCGGCTTGTCGAGGTGGCGGGCTTGATGTTCAATCCTTCTAGCAGGCGAATTCGATTGCAAGGATTGGAAACCATGAAATATCAAGCACCACTTGAAGGTTTGAGAGTTGTCGAGTTCCTCGGTCTGGGCCCTGCGCCGTTCGGTTGCATGATGCTCGCCGACCTCGGAGCGGAGGTGCTGACGCTGCGTCGACCCGGCTCGGAACTTCCTGCACTGGTACGTAACCGATCGACTCTCGAGGTGGATCTCAAGGATGCGGACACCCTTCGTCTGGTCCGGGAGATGATCGAAGCCGCGGACGTCCTTGTCGAGGGATTCCGGCCCGGAGTGATGGAGCGACTCGGGCTGGGTCCGGCCGACCTGTCGGCTGCGAACGAGCGACTCGTATACGCCCGAATGACCGGGTGGGGGCAGTCCGGACCGCTGGCATCCACCGCCGGCCACGACATCAACTACATTGCGCTGTCGGGTGCATTGCACTCCGCGACGCGACAAGGCGGTACGCCGATGCCGCCTGCCAATCTCCTCGGCGATTTCGGCGGTGGTGCACTGTATCTCGTCACTGCGATTCTCTCGGCCGTGTACGAGCGTGACCGCACCGGTCGAGGGACCGTGCTCGACATCGGTATTCTCGACGGCACGACCTATCTGACGTCGATGCTTCACGAGTACCGCTCCACTGGGCGGTGGTCCGACGAACCCGGTACGAACAGGCTCGACACGGGTGCTCCCTACTACGATGTGTATCCCTGCGCCGACGGGAAGTTCGTTGCCATCGGCGCGCTGGAGGATCCGTTCTTCGCGGTGCTGCTCGAGGTCCTCGGACTCGAAGCCGAACTGGCGGACGGCCGGCACGACCCGGCGTCGTGGCCCTCTCTCCGCGAGCGCATCGCCGCGGCGGTACTCACTCGGACGCGCGACGAATGGGCCGAGTTGGCCGGCCCCACGGATGCCTGCCTCACGCCTGTTCTCGGCCTGGCGGAGGCCCCGGACCATCCGCAGGTTCGTGACCGTGACATCCTCGCCGCGGACGGCAGGGGCGGGTGGACGCCACGGCTTCCGATCGGATATCGCGACGATGCCACCTCTGCGCACGATCTGCTCCGTTCGTGGGTGGCGGCGGGGGACCGGGCAGGTCGGTCGGTCACGTCGTGATCGCCGGGGCCGTTCCGATGGTCGAGCGTGGACACCGGAACGGCCCCGACGGATCAGTTGTGCCGCTTCGGCCGGTTTACTCGAAGAGTTCGTAGATCGTGGCATTGGCAGTCCCGCCACCTTCGCAGATGGTCTGTAGTCCGTACCGGATTCCCTTCTCGCGCATGTGATGAACGAGTCGAGTAGTGAGGATGGCCCCGGACGCGCCCAGCGGATGGCCGACGGCAATGGCGCCACCGAGTGGATTGATGCGTTCGGGATCGGCCTCGAGTTCGATTTGCCAGGCCAGCGGAACCGGCGCGAAGGCCTCGTTGATCTCGATCGCGCCGATGTCGTCGATGGTGAGACCGGCTCGCGCGAGGACCTTCTGCGTTGCGGGAATCGGGGCGGTCAACATCATCACCGGATCGGCACCGACAACCGAGCCGGCGAGCAGGCGGACGATGGGCGTGAGACCGAGTGCGGCCGCCTTCTCCGGCGTCGTGATCATCACCGCGGATGCGCCATCCGAGATCTGTGAAGCGTTGCCCGCGTGGATCACACCGTTCTCACTGAACGACGGCTTCAGCTTGGCGAGGGTTTCGGGCGAGGTGCCGCGTCGCAGGCCCTCGTCGACGTCGAGTTTCGCTTCGCCGATGGCGACCGGGACCAGTTGGGAATCGAAGGCGCCACGGTCGATTGCGTCTGCTGCGAGCTGATGCGATCGAGACGCGAACTCGTCGAGCATCTGCCGCGACAGACCCCACTTCTCGGAGATCAACTCGGCGCCCGTGCCCTGGTCGAGGTGATCGGTCTCGTACCGGTCGAGTACGGTCTGACCGTAGGGGAACCCGCTGGCGCGTGCCGCCCCGAGGGGTACCCGGGACATCGTTTCGACTCCACCTGCGACGGCGATGTCGTAGGCTCCCGACATCACGGCGTGCGCGGCGGACTCGATCGCCTGCTGACCCGAGCCGCAGGCACGATTGATGGTGACCGCTGGAACGCTCTCCGGCCAGCCGGCGGCCAGAGTGGCGAACCGTGCGACGTTGCTCGACTGATCACCGAGTTGGGTGACACATCCCCACATGACGTCGTCGATCGAACCCGGATCGACGCCCGTCCGTGTGACCAGTTCGTTCAGCACCAGTGCGGAAAGGTCCACCGGGTGGACGCTGCTCAGCGCGCCGTTGCGTTTCCCGATGGGAGTACGCACCGCTTCGACGATGACTGCTTCTCTGACTCGCATGTTCGCTCCTGTGATGCTGGTGGATGAGATGAGGCGACCCAGGACCACACCTCGACGAGTGTGGTTCCGGCTCTGCCGCTGCCACCGTCGCCGGCATGAACCGAGCGACCCTTCTCGATGATCCCGGTGTCGGCGTCGAGGATTTTCCTCGGGAACCGATCAGACGCTTGGGTGCTCGATCGAATGATCGCCCGTGGCGATCAGGTGGATGGGTTTTGCAGCGGGCACGAATCCTCCTGAACTATCCGCATCACGCAGAGAGAAGACGGTTACTTGGTTAACTATCTGGATTCTAGCAGGAGCTGCTGTGCGCGTCACTGCAGCCTTGTGCTCAATGGATTGGGGTTCGATCGTGCCGAGTGCTGTATATGCACTACAGAAGGATGCTTCTCTGGCTCGGCGCTCCTTGCGTTGCCCGTTGGGCGGGCCGCACCCGCTCGAGTCGCGCGCCGATGTGAGTGATCCCCATCGCGTTCTCGCGCAGCAGAGATGCGATAGATAGTTAACTAGGTGACTGCCGTTGGGTCGAGCGGTCCGATGCCTGCGTGGAGTGCTGCCGCAGTCGCACCGTGCGGAGTTGGCCCGACTGGTCGAGGTCGCTGGCGCGGATGGTCCGCAAAGGGCCACCGTCTTTCGGTGAACGCAGTCCAAACGCGGCCGTGCCGCCGCGTCCTGCAAACCCATGGAGGAACTCGACGGCCGGCATCAGGGTCCGGGTTCGAGCCGGAGGTCCCGGCTACAGTCGAGTTCCCACGTTTCTGCACCTGTAGGTCGCGTTCGAGATGGCGGACGCTGTGCTCAGGACGGCCTCCGCGGCGAGGCCCCAACGCATTCGGCCGGCAACTCCAGTCAGCGAGACGGCGCCGAGCGTGTCGCCGGACTGGCCGATCGGAGCCGCAACGCAGACGATCTTGTCGTGTAGTTCACCCCGGTCGAATGCGACTCCGCTCTTGCGGATCTGGCTGAGTTCGGCGCGGAGAGTGAAGGGCTCGGTGATGGTGTTCGCAGTCCTGCGTGGCATCGGCGCCGACAGGATGGTGCGGAGGGCATCGTCGTCGTACGCCGCGATTGCCTTGCCGAGTGCAGTGCAATAGGCAGGCGCGCGACTTCCTCGGCGCGCCGTGAGGCGAGGCGGTCCGGCGGTGACCTTTTCGAGGTGGACGACCTCTGCCCGATCGAGAATGCCGAGGTGCACCGACATCCCGGTCTTGGCGGCGAGGGTCTGCAGGTGCGGCAGTGCGGCCTCGTGGAGCGTGTTCTCCTCGATGGCGAGGCTCCCCATTTCGAACATTCGAATGCCGAGTCGGTACCCGCCGGAATCCCTTGCCATCCATCCGACTTGGCAGAGTTGGTCTGCCAGCCGGTGCAGTGTCGACTTCGGGAGGCCGGTGCGCTCGCTCAGGTCGCCGAGGCCGAGCACCTGTCGGCTGCCGTCGAAGGCCTCCATGATCGACGCGATCCGTCCGAGGACGGTGCGCTCCGGATTTCGTTGCCCGTTGCCCGTTGCGGCGTGGCTGCCGGTGATCGAGCCRCCCGGTCCGTCCAGTGGCCCCTCGGTTGGTTCGACCTCGAGTCCGGAGGTAACCAGTTTCAAGTTTAACGACATTGCCGCCACCTTCCATTGAGGTCACTTATTTCAGCAAGAACCAGCAGTACTTGGCAAACTAGGCGGGCAACCGGGGTGCTGATTCCTATTTAGTGCACTTTAATCTCGTGTAAGCAGGATCACATCCAAGCGTCGGCCTGTCAAGTGCCCGCGGTGACGCGTCAGATATCTGCGCGTAGGAGAGGTCGCTGCGCCTGTGAGAGTGGGCGTGCGGTGCGCCCTCGACGGTCGGACTGCGCCGGGCAAAAGACCCGGATGATGGGGCTGTCGACGAGTCGACGCAAGGCCGTGACCGAGAGGCGTTTCGCGTGTGTACTAACCTCGAGAGGTGGCGGGATAGGCGATCGTCCCACCGATCACTGTGGTACGAACTGCCTCGGCCGAAGGCGCGGCGAGGACGTCGGCGAGCGGGGCGCGGAGGAGCACCACGTCGGCATTCGCACCCGTCTGGATGCGGCGTGGAGCCCCGCCGGGATCCTCGGCGACCGCCAGGTATCCGGCCAATGCCTGTGCGCTCGTAATGCGTTCTGTGGGTCCGACTATCTCGTTCGTCGGGGCGCGCCGCATCACCGCGGCGGTTATCACGCTCCATGGATCGGCCGGCCCGTACGGGGCGTCGCTCGACAACGAAACCCGTACACCTCCGTCCAGTAGCGACCGGCAGCGATACAGGTCCGGTTGGTCTCTTCGGTCGACCCGGCGTAGATAATCGTCGCCGCGGTCGGCGAGGAATCCGGGCTGGGTGACGACCCGGAGGTCACGCCGGCGGAGGTCGTCGATCGTTTCGCGAGGGATGAGGGCCCCGTGCTCGATCCGGTCTCCGGGCAGGGTTCCGACTTCGTCGAGCGCCGCCAGCAGGATCAGCAGTGCCTCGCGGGTGACACAGTGCACGGCGACCGCCCTACCCAGGCTGTGGACCTCCCTGATCCGGTCGGTCAGATTCTCGAGGTCAGGCAGTTCGGAGTCTGCCAGCACAATCTTGTAGGGGCCGAACGAGATCCGTTCAACCGAAGAATTCGCTCCGCTCAGCGGTGTCCCGAGCAGGTGCATTCGTTGAGGAAATTCACCGCTCGCGCTGGCCGCGACGAGTGACGCCTGGGACAGCGGGCTGAGGTCCGGACTTGCGTCGGTGACCCCGGTGATGCCGCATCGGGCCAGTGCAGTGCCGATCGCTCCCAGACGCGGCGGCTGTGACCGGGGGAGTCGGTCACGCAGCCAGGTGTCGGCGCGCCATACGCGCCCGGTCGGTCGGCCGTCCTGGGTGCGTTCGACGCCGCGATGGGATGCTCCGTCGAGGTGCGCAGCGGCGATGGCTGCACTATTGAGAACCCACATCGCGCCGCTGCGATGTTGCATCCGGACCGGTCGGACGGAGTGGAGGCGGTCGAGACCGTCCGCGTCGAGATCGCCGGCGACAGTCTCGCTGTATCCGACGCCGCGAACCCAGCCGTTCTGGTCGCCCGGCGTGTGTGCGAGAACGTCCGCGAGGGTGGCAGCATCCCGAACGTCCGGCGGCCCGCAGCGCACAGAGGCGGCGTCGGCGGCCATTGCATGGAGATGCAGGTGGTGGTCGTGGAGACCCGGGATCAGAGCGCCGCCATCGGCGTCTATGACCTCACCGAGCCGGGTGGACAGGTTCGGGCCGACGGTCCTGATCCGTCCGCCGGAGATCACGACGTCGATACCGGGAACACCGGCGACCTCCGCGTTCCGGATCACAAGGTCGGTCACGGCGCCGCGATTTTCAGTGTGCGTAGTACGGAGGCGGTGTCGGCACCGGAGACGGCGACGTGTCCTGCGGGTGCCCGCTCCTGTGGCTCGGCGACAGGGACGACGCCCGAGGCTGTCTCGACGATCCACTCGCGGCCTGACCATCGAGGCGTCGGAGCGGAGTGGTCGGTCAAGGTCGACGCGACGAGGTCGGACATGGACAAGTTCCAGAGGTGTCCGGAACCGTCTGTGGGGGCGGACATCGCCAGTGCCGCGGCGGTAATTCCAGTGAGCGGATCGGCGATGGCGTCGCCGACGAAGAGAGGGCTGCCGTCGTGAGCGGTTGCGACGAGTCCAGCTGCGGCGGCGAGGTCGTCGCCGAAACCGATTCGGTCGGAGGCTCGTCCAGCTGCTGTGATCGACACCCACGTGGCACCCCGGGCGACCGCGGCGTCGGCATCGAGTCCGAATCCGACAAGGGCGCGTGGGCGGGAGGCCTCGATCACGATGTCGGCGGCGTCGACGAGTGCGGAGAGGGCCCTGCGCCCCTCAGATCTACTGGGATCAAGGACAACTGACTCGTGACCACCATGCAACAGTTGGTAAAAGTGAGAATTTCCGCGGCGGGCACCGTCCGGCCGATCGGGTGTCTCGACCTTCACTACACGGGCGCCCGCGAGTCCGAGAAGATGCGCGCACAGAGGGCCGGCCCACAAGGCGCTGAAGTCGACGACGAGTAACCCGTCGACGGGGCGGGGGTGTAATGGCTTGGGGGCAGGTGGGGGTGTGGTCGCTCGCGAAATCGGAGCTGCTGCGATGTTGAGGAGTGTGGCCCGCTCGGCCAAGTCGGCACCGCGGTGATGTGCGAGCCAGTCGGCGACGATAGGCCAGGGGTTGTCCTCGTCGACGACTTCGCAGACCAACGCACCCAATAGTGCAGCGTCGGTGGTGCGGGCACACGACACGGCCGCCCACCCGTCGGCGGTGGGCAGCAGGCGACAGCTGCCGCCCGCCGACACGTTTCCGCGCCGCCGGAAACCGGTGAAGGCTGCACGCTCCGAGAGCATCTTGGCACCGTCGATATCGATGCGTCGACCACTGATGGCGCAAGTGTCTGCAATCCACGATGACATTTCATTTGCGAATGTCGCAGCCCGACCCGGCGGGATCACCGGTGGCCCGTTCGGGTGGCCCGTAAGGGCGACGACACCGCTTCGGGCCCAGTCCCGTACCGGATCCTGCGCCGAGTGCGTGAGCGACGGAGTGGGTGACACTTCTCGATCCTATGCTGGCAAGCTGTTCCGTATGGATACTGCGCAGGCTTCATTCTCTCCTCGCGATCTCGCGGACGGTGCCGCCGATGCCGCGCTGCTCGCCGAAGAGGCGGCCGTTGACACTCCGATGATAATTGTGGATCTCGACGCAGCAGTCGATGCCGGTACCGCTGCCCGTGCGACCGAACGAGCACTGAGTGCCGACCGACTGCTTGTCGGGTTGCGCCGTCAGCCGGGACCATTGCCGGAGGTGGTCGAAGGCCTCGTCTCCGCTCTCGACACCACGATCGTCGGTGAGGCCATGCCGAGCGACCGTCGGCTCGTCGGAGCGATCGATCCAGACGCTGCGATCGCCGAACTGTTCGAGGTAGTGTCCGCAAACGTGCACGCTGCGATGCTGCTCGGTCAGGTTCTGCGTTTGTCCGAGGGACTTCCCGTGCGGCAGGCAATCGACGTCGAATCGCTGGCTTATTCCACCCTTCTCGGCACCCCGGGATTTCGGCGCTGGCTCGAACGTCGAGGCCCCCGTCCGTTGCCGCCGCCATCTCCGCAGGAACCCGTATTGCTCTGGCGGGAGAACGATCAGTTGTCGATCACTCTCAACCGGCCGGAGCGCCGCAACGCCTACGGCGCCGAGGTCCGAGACGGGCTGGTCGAAGCGCTGATGCTGGCGATCGCGGACGAGACTATCTCCGAGATCATTCTTGCCGGATCCGGGCCTTCGTTCTGTGCGGGTGGCGATCTCGACGAGTTCGGCACCACCCCTGATCTGGCGACTGCCCATCTCATCCGCACTCGCGCCGGCGCCGGACGGCTGATGGCGCAGATAGCCGGTCGGATCGAGGTCCGGGTGCACGGTAGTTGCGTTGGAGCCGGAATAGAGGTTCCGGCATTCGCCGGCAGAATCGTGGCTTCTCCGGACGCTGTTTTCCGGCTGCCGGAGGTGTCGATGGGGTTGATCCCCGGAGCCGGGGGAACGGTGAGCGTGCCGCGCCGAATCGGTCGATGGCGTGCGTTCTGGATGAGTTCGACCGGGGCTCCTCTCGATGCCCACACTGCACTCGCGTGGGGTCTCGTCGACGAGATCACTGATGCACATCGCGTGTCTGGCCTGTCGACCTTGCCGCCGCCATCGGCTTAGCCCGGAGCGGGACGTTCGGGTCATCTGGGGCGGGATTTGCTGGTGGTCCGGAATTACTCGAACGGCATACGGTCAGTGTCCTTCTGACATCTCGGCGCGTCGTTTCAGCGTGGTAGCGATGCCGGCGGCAGCGGCCAGAACGGGTGCGACGTGATCGGAGGGGCGAAACCGGGTGGCCTGGCCGGCGATGCTGATTGCGGCCACCGGTCGGCCGTCTGGTCCGAGAATCGGCGCGCCCACGCAGAGCACACCGACCGTCGCTTCCTCGTGTTCGAACGCGACCCCGGTCTCGAGCACGCGGTCGAGCTGCTGCCGCAACCGATCAGGGGTGGTGATGGTGCGCGGGGTTCGCCGCGGCATCGGCGCCGAAAGCACCTCGATTCGCTCGGCCTCGGGTGCGTGGGCGAGAAGTGCTTTGCCCAATGCCGTGGCGTACACGGGCATCCGTCCTCCCACCCGAGACGGTGCCCGTGGGCCTCGATGGCCGGCCACTTTGGCGAGGTAGAGCACATCGGCGCCGTTGCGGACCCCGAGATGAACGATCTCGTGGGTGCGCTCGTACAGATCCTCCATGAACGGTGTCGCGACTTCGACGAGAGTGCGCTCGACGGACGCGCGCATCCCCAATTCGAACAGGTGTGAGCCCAGGTGGAAGACGCCGTCCACCCGGTCCAGCAACCCCGCGGCGACCAGATCGCCGGCTGTCCGGTGCAGCGTCGCCTTGGGCATGCCCGTGCGCCGCTGCAACTCCGCGAAACCGACTCCATGGTCTTCCGGTGCGAAGGCGTGCAGGATCACCATGACCTTCCCGAGCACCGATGAGGGATCCAAATCCACGGACACACAAACCATTTTATGCGCTGGTTCCACTGAGAGGAACTAAATGGTGGCGCGAGATCTGTGCACCATCCAGCATGGGCACCATGCAAACTCGCTCGTATGAGATCGACGCGGCGTCGGACCGCCTGCTGGCGGCGGCCGCAACAGGGGTGCCCTGTCAGCCCGTCCGCGATCTGATCGGATCTACCGACATGGCCGCGGCCTACGCTGTGCAGGCCCGCGGAACAGCGGCCAGGCTCGCCACCGGCGCGAAGGTCGTCGGCCGGAAAGTCGGCCTGACCTCCCGCGCCGTACAGGCACAGATCGGTGTGGATCAGCCCGACCTCGGCTACCTGTTCGACGACATGGCCTACGGTGACGGCCACACCATCCCGATGAGCCGGCTCCTGCAGCCGAAGGTCGAAGCCGAGGTCGCCTTCGTCCTCAAGGGCGACCTCGACACCGGACCGCTGGACGATCAGCAGATCCGCGCGGCGGTCGACTACGTGACGGCCGCCATCGAGATCGTCGACTCCCGAATCCAAAACTGGGACATCACCTTCGGTGACACCGTTGCCGACAACGGGTCGAGCGCCCTCTACGTCCTCGGCGCGACCCGCAAAACACTCGACGAGATCGAACCAGTAAACGTCGAGATGACCATGACCGTCAACGGAACGCAGGTGTCCGAGGGCAACGGCGCCGCGTGCCTCGACGATCCGATCAATGCTGTCGTGTGGTTGGCACGCCAAGCAAGCACCTTCGGGGATCCGCTACGCGCCGGCCAGGTCATCCTCTCCGGGGCACTCGGCCCGATGGCGGCAGTCCAGCCCGGTGACCTCGTCACCGCGACGGTCAGCGGTCTCGGCTCCGTGACCGCAAACTTCTCCAAGGAGTAGATATGAGAACTGGAAGCTCAGGGACGACGAAGGTCGCCATTATCGGTTCCGGCAACATCGGCACCGACCTGATGATCAAGGTCATCCGGATTTCGGAATCACTCGAGGTGGCCGCGATGGTGGGCATCGATCCGGCGTCGGACGGACTTGCCCGCGCCGCCCGATTGGGAGTGCCGATCACCGCCGAGGGAGTCGACGGCCTGATCGACATGGACGGGTTCGCCGACATCGACATCATCTTCGATGCCACCTCGGCGGGCGCCCATCGCGCCAACGCCGCCAAACTCGCCCCGTTCGGCAAGAAGCTCGTCGACCTCACCCCCGCAGCGATCGGCCCGTTCGTCGTGCCACCCGTCAACGGCGAGGTGTCCATCGACGAAGACAACGTCAACATGGTGACCTGCGGTGGTCAAGCGACGATCCCGATCGTGTACGCCGTCTCCCGCGTCACCGACGTCCCCTACGCGGAGATCATCGCCTCGGTTTCGAGCAAGTCCGCCGGTCCCGGTACCCGCGCCAACATCGACGAGTTCACCGAGACCACCGCCAATGCGATCGAAGCTGTGGGCGGTGCCTGGACAGGTAAAGCGATCATCATCCTCAATCCGGCCGAGCCGCCCCTGATCATGCGGGATACCGTGTTCTGCCTGATCGACGACCCCGACGAAACCGCACTCGACCAGATCCGCACGTCGATCGAGGAGATGGTCGCCGCCGTCGCCGAATACGTGCCCGGCTACCGCCTCAAGCAAGCCGTTCAATTCACCCGAATCCCCGACGGCGAACCCATCCACACCCTGCTCGGCAAAGGCGTCGGCGAGGTCCGGGCAAGCCACCGCGTCGGTGTCTTCCTCGAGGTCGAGGGCGCCGCGCACTACCTGCCGGCCTATGCGGGCAACCTCGACATCATGACCTCCGCGGCGCTCCGTACCGGCGAACGGATCGCCGAGCGGCTGAACGCCAACCACACAGAAAGTGCCAGGGCATGACCGATCTCTACATCCAGGACGTCACCCTCCGCGACGGTATGCACGCCATCCGGCACCGCATCGATCCCACCGACATAACGCGCATCGTCACGGCACTCGACGACGCCGGTGTCGATGCCATCGAAGTTACGCACGGTGACGGCCTCGGCGGCGGATCGATCAACTACGGCCCGGGCTCCCACACCGACTGGGAATGGATCGAGGCAGCGGCCGCGGCCATCAAGAATGCAAAACTGACCTCCCTGCTCGTCCCTGGCATCGGCACCGCGGAGTCACTGAGAACTGCCTACTCCCTCGGAGTGCGTTCGGTTCGCATCGCCACCCACTGCACCGAAGCCGACGTCGCGCAACAGCACATCGAAACCGCCCGCGACATCGGGATGGACGTGTCCGGCTTCCTCATGATGTCGCACATGGCACCACCGGCAGAGCTGGCCGAACAGGCCAAACTCATGGAGTCCTACGGAGCGCACTGCGTGTATGTCACCGACTCCGGCGGGCGACTGACCATGAATGGTGTCCGCGACCGCATCCGCGCATACCGTGACGTGCTCGACCCGACGACCCAACTGGGCATCCACGCACACGAGAACCTGTCACTGTCGGTCGCCAACTCGGTCGTCGCCGTCGAAGAAGGCGCCTATCGGGTCGATGCGTCGCTGGCGGGGCAGGGTGCGGGAGCGGGCAACTGCCCCATCGAGGCCTTCATCGCGGTCGCGGACCTCACCGGGTGGGACCACCGCTGTGACGTGTTCAAACTCCAGGACGCGGCGGACGACCTGGTCCGCCCACTGCAGGATCGGCCGGTCCGAGTCGACCGGGAGACCCTCACACTCGGATATGCCGGCGTCTACTCGTCGTTCCTGCGGCACGCCGAGAACGCCGCGAACGAATACGGGGTAGACACCCGCGATCTGCTCGTCGAGGTAGGTCGCCGCCGCCTCGTCGGTGGACAGGAGGACATGCTGATCGACATCGCACTGGACCTGATCGCTCAGCGGGAACTGCAATCGAACTGAGCTGAAACGCTCAGGGCCGATCTCCTCCGGTCAGCGGACTACGTTGTCTCCCCGATGCTCTGGAATCGGGGAGACACGTGCGTCGCTGACTCCAAGTAGGCGGCTCGATCTCAGAGTGCTGCAGGCTGGGTTGCCGACCTCGGTGCTGAGGTCAGGCCGGATCAGCGCGTCGGGTGCGACCTCCCGAACTTCGAGCACCTGCTTGCCCGCGCTTCTTGCTCCGCGTGCCGGGCTCTCCTCGCTGCTCGACGGGAGCACCTGCGCCTGCCGGCTCGTCATTTGTGGCGATCGGTTGCGGGATGGCGGTCTGTCGTTTGGCGTTGTATTCGCGGATGCGGTCGTCGAGGTGCTCGTTGTGGTAGTCCGGGCTGCGGAATCCGAAGAAGAGGGTGGCGCAGTATTCCCGGGAGAGCAATTCCGCATCCCAATCGCCGCCGGGCTCTACCCATTGATACGTGTGGTTGTGCATGTTGAGGAACTGTCGTGTAGCCAGATGAGGGTCCATCTTGCGGAAGGATCCGGCTTCCATGGCGGCGACCAGAAGTTCCTCGACGAGGTCTTCGAATTCGCGGCGCTGCCGAAGCATCCGTGACAGGTTGGCTCCCCGCAGGTTGCGGTAGTCGTGTTCGTAGACCCAGACGTGGTCGAGCCTGGCGAGGATGTTTTCCAGGAGGGCCTGGGACAGCATCCGGAGACACAGGACGGGGTCTTCGTCGAGGGCGACAATGCGGCGTACCGAGACCAGCAGGGGCTCCATCACCCGGTTCTGGATCTCGACGAGGAGGTTCTCCTTGGATCCGATGTAGTAGTAGAGGGCGCCCCTGGCCAGACCGGTTACTTCGATGATCTCAGCGATGCCGGTGGAGGCGTAGCCGTTCTTGGCGAACAGCGCGGCGGCCTGGTCGATGATGTCCTGGCGCTTGATCTCGTAACCCGGTCCGTGCCCTGGTGGTCTTGGCATGGCTTATGAGCTTATGCGGTCTCCACCGGCATCGCGAACCCCGTCGGTGCATCGGGCGGCGTGTCGCAGGAGGGAGTCGGCCACCCAGACCGTCAGGGTGCGGTGAACGCGAGCGCGCGGTGCTCGAAACGCCAGTACTCCCCCTCGCGGCGGAGGAGGTCCTCGTACCGGCCGACCAGGGTGATCGTCCAGCCGGATTCGCTCTTCGTCAGGAATACGAGGTCGCTGACAGCGCCGATTCGCCCGTCCTCCCGATTGCTGATGACGGTGTTGAAGACGAGATGACGTTGGGGAGCCTGTGGCACCAGTGCTCGATACAGATCCCGCAGCGCATCGTGTCCCTCGACTGCGTCCATGCCGGGCAACGCGGACCTGCCGTCGTACGTGAAGAGCGCGACGAGATCGTCGACTCGGCCGTCGTCGAGCGCGTGGCAGTACGCCGCGATTGCGCGACGAACCCCCTCGGTGACCTCGGCCTCGGTCTGGCCTTCGGGTCCCTGCGCAGTTATGAGGGTCATGGGGCTCCTGGGTGTCGTCGGGCCGCCGCCGGAGGTGGCGGAGTCGGGGCGAATGTCGCCGGACGTCGGCACGCGCACCGGCCCGGTCGGCCGCCGGGGAGACCCCGAGCGGTGCTCACCGAGCACGATCATCCGTCAGCAGCGGACACGCGAGGCGCACAACGTGGCATCGGCAATCATAGATGTACTGGTCGATACAATCAATGGGGCTCCAGCTGAATCGTCTGACCGTTTCACCATTCCGCTTCAGCTGTGCCTCAACAAATTTGCCGTACCGCGGGCATTGCAAGTACCCACCGCGCTCCCGTAAGGTCRAATCGATAGTAAATTCGACCGATCGGTATAAGAGTCATTCGGGCTACGCGTCGCCAAGCGTCAAGGCGGCCCTCAATCAGCTGGAAGCGCCCCGCGTGAACATGCCGCACCGGAAACGCTGCGCGACAGGAGACTTGAGCAATGACTGAGAGCACCACTGAGAGCACCCAGTCGACCGACTTGCGTGCCTTGGGGCTCGAGACGATGCGCTCGATCGTGCCCGGGGCGTCATCGATGGGAGACGGCGACCTGCGCGATGGACGTCTGGGCGAGGACATTGTCGAAATCGGCTTGATCAGTGTCTGGTCGGCTCTCTGGGCCCGCGAAGGGCTTGGGCGACGCGACCGCAGCTTGGTCACGCTGGGCATTCTCATCGCCCTGGGCGCCAGCGACGAGCTCGAGAGTCATGTGCGGATCGCGTTGAACAACGGTCTGACCAGGGATGAAATTGCCGAGGTCATCTACCACGCGGGCGGCTATGCCGGGTTCCCTCGGTCGATGGCTGCCCGGAAGGCTGCGCGTGAGGCGCTCGGCGAATAGCAGGCGCGGCGGATCAATCAACGGAGAGGAACCATGATGACGCTGGATGGAAGAAGTGCGGTCGTGACCGGCGGTGGCCGGGGGCTGGGGCGTGCCATCGCCACGGTGCTGGCAGGTCGAGGTGCGACGGTGGCGGTGTGGGATATCAACGCGGACGGCGCGGAGGAAACGGTCGGCGCTATTCGCGAGGGCGGCGGAAAGGCGATCGCCGTCGTCGGTGACGCGGCCGATGCCTCCGCGGTGGCGGCGGCGGCGGCCCGCACCCGGGAGGAGCTCGGTGCGGTCACGATTCTTGTCAACAATGCCGGTATCACCAATTACGTGCCCTTCACGGACCTCACCGAGGAGTCCTGGGATCACATGATGCGGATCAACCTCAAGGGGCCCTTCCTTGTCACCCGGGAGTTCGTTCCCGACATGTTGGAGACCGGGTGGGGGCGGATCGTGAACATTTCGTCGTCGTCCGCGCAGACCGGCGCGCCGRCGCTCGGCCATTATGCGGCGTCGAAGGGCGGTGTCATCGGCTTGACCAAGGCGCTTGCCATCGAGTTCGCTGGACGGGGGATCACGGTGAACAACGTCCCGCCGGGCTTCGTGGACACGCCTCTGCTCCGTGAGGGTTTCGATCTGGACGCGGTGGCGGCGAAGATGCCGATGAAGCGTCCCGGGAAGCCCGAGGATATCGCGCACGCTGTGTCCTACCTGGTATCGGAGGAGGCTGCGTACGTGACCGGGCAGACGCTCAGCGTCAACGGTGGTCGCTACCTCGTCTGAGGTTATCGGCAGCTGAAATTCTGATCGAGTCGGAGGCTACAAGCATCTCCTATTGATTAGACCGACCGGTCGAGATATGATCGCGGTCACGTTTTGAATCGCAACGGTGTCGGAGGGAATTGCTGCGCTCGCCACCCCCCACTCCCATTTCACCGAAAAATCACGAGGAGCACCATGAAGGTTGTCATTGACGAGGAGAAGTGCGTCGCTGCCGGACAGTGCGTGAGCGCTGCGGCGGACGTATTCGACCAGCGCGACGAGGACGGAATCGTCGTGCTCCTGAACCCTTCTCCTCCAGCCGAATTGGCCGACGACGTCCGGCAGGCAGCGGCGGTGTGTCCGGCTCTCGCCATCAGTATCGAGGAATAGCCCGGTTCTGCAATCGCCATTCGGATAAGACGGCAAAGAAAAGGGACAAACATGACGGAGACCGTCGAGACTGCGGAGATCCCGGAGTACCCGATGCCCAGGTCGGGCGAATGCCCATTTGCGCCACCCCCGGGCTTGCTCGAGTTGCACGAGGACGAAAAATCCATTCGTCGCGTGAGGTCGTGGGACGGCAGCACACCGTGGCTGATCACCAGTCACGCAGCGCAGCGTCGGATACTGACGGACCCGAGGGTGAGTGCGAACATCTGGCGCCCGGGGTACCCGCACACTACCCCCGCGATGAAGGCGCACGCCGGCGAGATGCAACCGTCGATCAACAACACCGACGGAGAGGAGCATAGCCGTTGGCGGCGGATGCTGACGAGCTCCTTCACCCGTCGCCGGATGGAGAAGCTCAGGCCTGCGATTCAGCAGATCACCGACGACCTCATCGACCAGATGCTGGCCGGCCCCAACCCGATAGAGCTGAACGAGGCACTGTCGCTGCCGCTGCCGTCACTGATGATCTGTGAGCTTCTCGGAGTGCCTTATGAGGATCACGAGTTCTTCCACAGGCATGCCGGCGTCACCAATTCAGTGAACAAGACCCCGGAGGAAGCGGCCGAAACGATCGCCGAACTTCGCCGCTACATATCGCAGCTGATCAACGCAAAGATGGGCGAACCCGCCGAGGACCTCCTGTCCGACCTGGGGACACGCGTGAAGGACGCCGAGCTGACGCTCGACGAGGCCTCTCGCCTCGGGCTCATCCTGCTCGTCGCCGGTCACGACACCAGCGCCAACATGATTACCCTGGGCACCGCACTAATGCTTCAGAATGAAGAGCAGCTTGCAGTCCTGCGGGAGCGATCCGACGACTCGAAATTCGTGACCAACGCCGTCGAGGAACTGTTGCGGTACTTGACCATTCCCCATCTGCTGGCGCGTCGGGCGGTAATCGACGACATCGAGTTCGACGGCGAGACCATCCGGGCGGGCGAGGGCGTGATCGTCTCCCTTCCGGCGGCGAACTGGGACGCCGAGGCGTTTCCCGAACCCGGGAAGCTGGATCTGACCCGTACCTCGTCGCATCATCTCGCCTTCGGGTGGGGCCCGCATCAGTGCGTCGGACAGCAGCTGGCGCGCATCGAGCTGCACGTCGTCTTCAGCACGCTCTTCCGTCGTATCCCGACGCTGCGGCTCGACGCCGACATCTCCGAGCTGAAATTCAAGGAGGATTCGCAGGCCTACGGGATCTACGAGCTGCCAGTCGCCTGGTAGCACCTGCTTCCGTCCTGTGTCCGTGTGGTGCAGAGAAGATCTCGGATCACCAACGGACATGAGGAGACCTGAGACCTCGGTGGCGATCGGCTGACCGGGCTCGGTCGCAAGGGATCACACCCGTTTGATTACGAAATGCTACCGGGCGGCCATACGCCCGAAGCGAAGTGGAGGAGGACATCTATGTCGGGTACCGACCAACAGCAGTTTCATCTGACGCGGTTGTATCATCCGAGTCATCACGTGACCGATCTCCGCGAGGCGGAGGCGTGGTTCGGGCGGGTCTTCGGCCGACCGAGCCGGCCGATTGCGGAGATGACGAAAAAGGCTCCGGCGAGTGAGGGGTATCCGACGGATTACTCGACGTTCACTCCGATCAGTGATGTGCTGTTCGACACGATTGATCCGAAACGGTATGTGCTCGATGGTGTTCAGCAGTATGCGAGTGTCGACCGGCCGCATCTGAAGGGGTTCGGGTGGTATGTCGACGGCATCGCCGATGCCTATCGCCGGCTCAGGGAGCTCGGAATCGCCATGGTGGGGCAGCGGGGGGAGGTTGCCGACGGCGACGATCCGCCGTCGGCGCCGGGGTCGCCGATGCCGATCTTTTTCACGGTGCCGGAGAGTGCGGGTTTGCGGTACGAGTTCTTGCCGCAGATTCCGTTCCCCCTGGATCATCGGCTGGTGCCGGGGTGGGAGGTGCCGGCGGTGTCCGATGATGATCCGCTGGGCATCGAGCGGTGTTCGCATCACACGGTGTTGACCGATCGCCCGGAGCGGGCGTTGCGGGTGATGGTGGACGGATTGGGGGGCACCGTGATTCACCGCGGTCGCAACGAGGTGCTCGGTGCGAGCAGCACGTTTGTGCAGCTGGCGGATGCGGTGTTCGAGTACGCGGTCCCGGATGCGGGGACCGCGGCGTATGCGGACTGGGCCGGGGCGGCCCCGAACGATACCTATCATGCGATCACCTGGAAGGTCGTGGATCTGGATCGGGTGGAGCGGCATTTGAAGGAGCAGGGTGTGGACCTGCGGGTCCGCACCGATGAGGTCATCGTCACGGATCCGGCTTCGAGCCTGGGGATTCCGTGGGGGTTCACGACTGTCGTGATGTCGGGTGATCGGCGGGTTGCGCGGTGATTGCGGGATGCGATGAGAGGGAATGTTGATGAGTGCGGTGGATGCTGTTACGTCCGTTGATGTGTTGGTGGTCGGTGCCGGGGTGACCGGTGTCCATCAGTTGTATCGGGCTCGTGAGGCGGGGTTTTCGACGCTGGCGTTGGAGGCGGGTGGTGGGGTCGGTGGGGTGTGGTTCTGGAATCGGTATCCGGGTGCGCGGTTGGATTCGGAGAGTTACACCTACGGGTACTTGTTTTCGCGGGAGTTGTTCGACGGCTGGGAGTGGACCGAGCGGTTCGCCGGTCAGGCGGAGAACGAGCGGTACTTCAATTATGTGGTCGACGCGTTGGATTTGCGTCGGCTGATCCGGTTCGGTGCCCGGGTGATCTCGGCGGTGTTCGAGGAGGAGTCGGGCACCTGGTTGGTGTCCGCGAGCGATGGCAGCGTGGTGCGGGCGCGGTTCGTTGTCGCTGCGACGGGGGTGTTGTCGGTTCCGGCGTTCCCGGCGGTGCCGGGCCGGGAGGATTTCCGGGGGGTGTCGCATCACACCGGGTTGTGGCCGGACGAGCCGGTGGACTTCACCGGTAAGCGGGTCGCGGTGATCGGGACGGGTTCGAGTGGTGTGCAGATCATTCCGGTGATCGCGGACGAGGTGGCGTCGTTGACGGTGTACCAGCGGACACCGAACTGGTGCACTCCGTTGGCGAACGAGCCGATCTCGGCCGAGCAGTACGAGCAGCTCAAAGCGGATTTCGAGCAGATGCGGGAGATCCTGAACGCGTCCGACAGCGGCTTTTTGCATCAGCGGGACACGCGGAAGGCGTTCGAGGACACCGAGGAGCAGCGGTGGGCGCGGTACGAGAAGATGTGGACCAGCCCCGGCTTCTCGAAGGTGATCAGCAATTACGCCGACACGATGACCGACTCCGCCGCCAACGAGGACTGGTGCCGGTTCATGGCGGAGAAGATCCGGGGCATCGTCACCGATCCGGCGACCGCGGAGAAGTTGATCCCGCGTGATCATGGTTGGGCGGCGAAGCGGCCACCGTTCACGACGGACTACTTCGAGGCGTACAACAATCCGAAGGTGTCGCTGGTCGACATCACGGCCACCCCGATCCTGCGGGTGACCGAGACCGGCATCGAAACGGCGGACGGGCTCGAGGAATTCGACATCATCGTGTGGGCATCGGGGTTCGACTTCGGGACCGGTGCGCTGACGAGGATGGGTGTTCGTGGGCGTGGTGGTCTGGCGTTGGAGGACCACTGGGCCGGCGGCCCGCGCACGTTCGCCGGCACGATGTGCCGGCAGTTCCCGAACTTCTTCTTCCCGGGTGGCCCGCACGGCGCGGCGGGCAACAACCCCCGCTATGCCGAGGATCAGGTGGACTTCGTCGCCGATGCGATCGAGTTCATGCGTGAGCAGGGGTCCACGGTGATGGAGGTGCCCGCGGATCTGGAGCAGAAGTGGAACCAGATGATCGAAGAACTGGCCGTGCATTCCTCGTTCGGGGAGGCCAGCTACTTCTACGGCACCAACATTGCGGGTAAGCCCCGCAGTTTCCTGCTCAACCCGGGTGGCCGGCCGAAGTTGCGGGAGGCGATGCGCGAGGTCCTGGACTCGAAGTACGCGCGTTTCCTGTCGTGAATCGGCAATCAACAGAGAGCATGGCAATGGAGAAATACAGGTTCGACGGCCGGGTCGCGGTGGTGACCGGGGCCGGTCGCGGGATCGGGCGGGCGTACGCCCATCTGCTCGGCGGGTTGGGTGCGAAGGTGGTGGTGAACGATCTCGGCGGCTCGATCGCAGGGGCGGGTTCGGACGCCACTCCGGCGCAGATCGTTGCGCAGGAGATCGTCGACGCCGGCGGAGTCGCGGTCGCCGACGTCAGCGACATCTCGACCGTCGCCGGTGGCCGGCGGGTGATCGAGACGGCGGTGGAGCATTTCGGGCGGATCGATGTCGTCGTCAACAATGCGGGCAACGTCCGGTTCGGTGGTCTGCCCGACGTGGACGCGGACAACATCGACAGTCACCTCGCCGTCCACGTCATGGGTGCGTTCCACACCTCCCGTGCGGCGTGGCCGCACATGCTCGAGCAGAACTACGGGCGGATCGTCATCACCACCTCGATCGGGATGTTCGGGTTGCCGGACAACCTCGGGTACGCCACGGCGAAGGCGGCGGTGATCGGGATGGCGAACAGCATGACGCTCTCGGCGGGCGAGCACGATATCAAGATCAATGTGATCGCACCGAATGCGATGACGCGGATGGGCGGCGCCCCGTCGGACGGCATGGACCAGGTGCGGAAGGGGCGGGACGAGCCGAAGTCCGACATGGACCCGGCGCTGGTGGCCCCGATGGTGGGATACCTGGCGCACGAGGCGTGTGAGGTCAGCGGGCAGACCTATCTGGCGGGGGCCGGGCGGTTCGCGCACCTGTTCCTCGGTGCCACGGAGGGGTACCTGCACCCCGATCCGCACCATGCCACCATCGCCGATGTCGTCGACAACCTGCCGCAGATCGAGAACCGTTCCGACTACTACATTCCCGACAGTCTCATGGACTGCGTGACGCACTACATGGCACACCGATGAGGAGGACGACACCATGAGCGATGGCAGCGATGGCGGCGGTGAGAGGGTGTGGCCGCACCAGGAACTCGGTCGCAAACTCAGCAACTGGGGGCGGTGGGGTGAGGGCGACGAGATCGGCACGCTGAACTTCGTCACCCCCGCCAAGCGCATTCAGGCAGCTCAACTGGTGCGGACCGGGAGGGCATTCGATCTGGGGATGCCGTTCGACAAGGACGGCCCGTTCAAGGGTGGGGGGTTGCGGACCAATCCGATCCATGTGATGACGCTGTTGCCGTCGGACACGGCGAAGACGGCGGACGGGTTGATCTCGGCGGATGACATGATCATCACCGGGTTGCAGTCGGCGACGCAGTGGGATGGGCTCGCGCATGTGGGGTATGGCGGGATGTTCTACAACGGTGTGCCCGCGGGTGCGGTCAACAATTTTGTGGGTGCGTCCCGCAATTCGTTTCACAAGGCGGTTGATCGGTTGATCTCGCGGGGGGTGTTGCTCGACATCGCCCGGCTCAAGGGGGTGGATCGGCTCGCGGACTCGTATGAGATCACCGAGGCGGATCTGCTGGCGGCGGAGGAGCGGCAGGGGGTGCGGGTGGAGTCCGGTGACGTGGTGTTGTTGCGGACCGGGTCGTACCGGTGGTTCCTCGAGGGGGATCGTGAGCATTTTCTGGGTAATGCTCCGGGTCCGTGCCTCGATACCTGTCAGTGGCTCTATGACCGGGAGGTGGCGGCGTTGGCGATCGATAATCATTCGGGTGAGGTGTGGCCGAGCCCGGTTCCGGGTGCGACGATTCCGTTCCATCAGGTGGTGATCCGGGATATGGGTCTGACGCTCGGGGAGATGTTCAACCTCGAGGAGTTGGCGGCGGACTGTGAGGCCGATGGGGTGTGGGAGTTCCTGTTCTGCGCTCCGGGGTTGAAGGTCACCAACTCCGCCGGATCCCCCGTCACCCCGATCGTGCTCAAGTAGGAGAC
>NZ_JBFUHV010000094.1:0-32788 GCF_056402215.1 Rhodococcus sp. P4_B6
CAGCCGGCGGCAGTACTCGACCTTGTCGGCGCCTCCGACGACGCCGATCACCTTCGCTCCCGCGGCCTTGCCCAATTGCACTGCGGCGCTGCCCACTCCGCCCGCGGCGGCGTGGACGAGCAGCGTCTCCCCCGGCTTCAGCTGGGTGCGGCGGTGGAGAGCGAACCAGCTCGTCTGGTAGCCGATGCTCAACGCCGACGCCTCGGCGTCGTCGAGCGCGGACGGGGCGGCGAACGTGTTGGTCTCGTCCATCACGGCCATCTGGGCGAATCCGCCGCCGGGCAGGTTGGGGTTGCCGATCACCCGGTCGCCGACGGCGAAGCGGGTCACGCCGTCCCCGGCCGCCACTACTTCACCGCACAGTTCAACTCCGGGTGTGAACGGCAGCGGCGGCTTGATCTGGTATTCGCCGCGGCACAGCAGCACGTCGGGGAAGTTCGCCGGGGCGGCGAGAACTTTCACCAGCACCTGGCCGGGGCCTGCCGTCGGGTCCGGGACCTCCTCGAGTTGCAGCGCGGTGCGCGGCTCGCCGAGTTCGTGGACACGCCATGCCTTCATGGATTGCTTCCTGACTGTCGGTGGTGGGGCTCGGGTTACGCGGGCAGGTCGGCCAGGTCGGCGAGGCGCGCGCGGTGACGGTAGGCGGTGCCGAACGCGAGCTGATCGCTCTTCGCCCTCTTCAGATACAGGTGCGCGGGATATTCCCACGTCATGCCGATGCCGCCGTGCAACTGGATGCACTCCTCGGCGGCGTGGACGGCGACGTCGCTGCAGTACGCCTGCGCGACGGCAGCCGCGACCTCGGCGTCCGCGTCGCCCCGGGCGGCGGTGTCCGCGGCGTAGCGGGCAGCGGCGGCCGCGGAGGTGACTTCGAGCCACAGGTCGGCGAGGCGGTGCTTGATCGCCTGGAACGACCCGACGGCGCGGCCGAACTGGGTTCGCTCCTTGGCGTACGCCAGGGTCGTCTCGAAGCACCACTGCGCGAGCCCGAGTTGCTCGGAGGCGAGCAGTGCGGCGCCGAGAACGAGGGCCTCACGGACCGCCGCCGCGGCGTTGCCGTCGTCGATGCGGGTGGCGGCGGCGGCGTCGAACGCGACGTCCGACAGTGGCCGGGTCATGTCGAGCGCGAGCACGGGCGTGACCGTGACACCGGCGGTGCCGGCGGGCACCGTGTGCAGTTCGAGTCCGTCCGGACCCTCGACCGGCACGATCAGGATGTCGGCCTCCGAGACGCCCGCGACACTGGTCACGGTGCCGGTCAGAGCGTCGCCCTCCCGGCGCACGGTCGGGGTGAACAGTCCCGGTGCGGTCGCGAGACCGACCGTGAGCGCACCGGTGGTGGTGCCGTCGGCGAGTGCGCCGACCGTCTCGGTGTCGCCCGCCTTCAGCAGCGCGACCGTCGCGAGTACGGCGCTGGACAGGTACGGGACGGGTGCGACGGCGCGCCCGATCTCCTCCATGACCACCGCGGCCTCACGTGCGCTCGCCCCGGCGCCGCCCAGTTCCTCGGGGACGAGCAGGCCGGCCAGGCCGAGTTCGACGGCGAGCGATTTCCACACCCCGGAGAAGTCGGCGGGCGTCCCGTCGTACGCCCCGACGACCAGCTCGTGCGCGCAGCGGTCGGCGAGCAGCCGGCGGACGCTGTCGCGCAGGGCATCTTCCGTGTCGGAGTACAGCAGATCTGCGGTGTTCATCGGGGCAGGTCCTTCCAGGCGATGTCCTTGTCGACGCGGTGCTCCGGCGGGAGGCCGAGGACGCGTTCCGCGATGACGTTGCGCAGGATCTCGGACGTGCCGCCCTCGATCGAGTTGCCTTTCGCGCGCAGGTACCGGTATCCGGGTTCGCGGCCGGTGAAGTCGACCTTGTCCGGGCGGCGCATGCTCCAGTCGTCGTAGCGCAGCCCGGCCTCAGCGTGGAGTTCGATGTCGAAACCCGAGATGGTCTGCGCGAGCCGGGCGAAGGCCAGCTTCAGGCCGGATCCCTCGGGGCCGGGCTGCCCGGCCTCGAGTTGCTGCCGCAGCCGTTCACCGGTCAGCCGGGCGACTTCCGCTTCGACCCACAGCCGGAGCAGTTCGTCGTGCATCGCGGGGTCGCGGAGCTCGGGTTGTTCGCGCCAGGCGCGGGCGACCGGTCCGATCATGCCGCTCTCGCGGGCGGCCGCGGAACCGCCGATCGCGACCCGTTCGTTGTTGAGGGTCGCGGTGGCCACCCGCCAGCCCTGTCCCTCATCGCCGAGCCGATCGGAATCGGGAATGTGGACGTCGGTGAGGAACACTTCGTTGAACTCGGCCTCACCGGTGATCTGCCGCAGCGGCCGGACGTCGATTCCGGGATCGCTCATGTCGCACAGGAAGTAGGTGAGCCCGGCGTGCTTGGGCACCGACGGATCCGTGCGGGCCACGAGGATGGCCATCTGCGCGTTCTGCGCCCCCGATGTCCACACCTTCTGCCCGTTGACCGTCCAGCCGTCACCCTCACGGACGGCTCGCGTCGCGACGGCGGCGAGGTCGGAACCCGCCCCCGGTTCGCTGAACAGCTGGCAGTAGATGTGCTCGCCGGTGAAGATCGGCCGAAGGTACTTCTGCTGCTGTTCGTCGGTGCCGAACGCGGCGATGGTCGGCGCGGCCATGCCCAGTCCGATCCCGTTGCGGCTCTTCGCCGGGCCGGGCGCCCCTGCGGCCTCGAGTTCGGCGTCGACCTGCGCCTGGAAGCTCTGCGGCAGACCCAGACCGCCGCGCCCGGGCGGGAAGTGGACCCATGCGAGGCCGGCGTCGAATCGGGCCCCGAGGAACCGGGCCGGATCCGACTGGTCGTTCTGTTCCAGGAGGGTCGCGATGCGGCCGCTCAGGTCGCGTGCGATCGCCTGTTCGTCAGTGCTCATCGTCCTCAGTCCTTCGGTCAGATTCCGGCCCGGGCAGCGATGTCGCACGCCTTGGCCACGAGGTCGTCGATGCGCTCGACGGTCGGGGTGCCCGCGGCCGCCTTGTTCTGCGGTTCGTCCCGGGCGCGGCGCATGACGCCCTCCGCGATGACCGCGACCTTCCACAGGCCGAGGACGTGCCAGAACGCCAGGGCTTTCGGGTCGCGTCCGGACTCGTCGAGGTACACCCCGGCGATCTCCACCCGGTCCGGGAAACCGTCGAGGGTGGACGCCGGGAAGTCGCCGCCGGTGGTCTCACCCGGCTCCGGCCAGTACGCGAGCAGGCTGCCGACGTCGGCGAGCGGGTCGCCCAGCGTGCACAACTCCCAGTCCAGGGCGGCGGTCACCTCCCCGGTCGCGTGGGAGGTGATGACGTTGCGCAGGTGGAAGTCGCCGTGCACGAGGGTCCGTTCCCGCTGCTCCGGCACCGAGTCGGTGAGCCGTCCGGTCAGGTCGTCGAGGGCGGGCAGCTCGCGGGTCTTCGACTTCTCCCACTGACCCGACCACCGCTTGAGCTGACGCTGCGCGTACGGCTTGTGGCTGGCCAGGTCGGTCAAACCGGTGCTCTCGAGGTCCACCGCATGGATCTTCGCCAGCRTCCGCGGCAGCGACAGGCCGATCGCCCGGCGACGTTCCGGGGTCAGGGACTCCGCGATCGACATGCGATCGACGACCTGTCCGTCGACGAACTCCATCAGCAGCAGCGGTACCTCCGTGACGTCCGGGTCGTCGGTGAGCCCGAACACCCGTGGGGTGGGCACCGCGGTGTCCTCGAGGGCGGAGAGGATCCGCGCCTCGCGGGCGACGTCGTGGGCCGACGCGAGCAGGTGCCCGAGGGGTGGGCGCCGGAGCACCCATCTGCCACCCGCCCGGTCCTGGACCAGGTAGGTGAGGTTCGACTGGCCGAGACCGATCCGGTCGAAGGTCAGCGGTCCGGCAGTGTCGATGCCGAGCGTGCCGATCCAGCGGCTCACGGCCTCGGTGTCGATGCCGACGACGTCCACGCTAGACACCGAGCTGAGCCCCCTGCCGGAACGGGATTGCGTCGCCGAGCAGTTGCCCGCCGTCGATCGCCATGGTTTCGCCGGTGATCCAGCTCGCGGCATCGGACACGAGGAACGCGACCGCGGACGCGATGTCCTCGGGTTCGCCGATCCGTCCCAGCGCCGTGGACGCCGACACGGCCTGCTCGTGGTCCTTCCACAGCGCCTCGGCCAGCTTGGTCCGCACCACACCGGGAGCGACGGCGTTGACCCGCACGTTCGGTGAGAGTTCCAGTGCCAGTTGCTTGGTGAGGTGGATCAGCGCGGCCTTCGACGCGTTGTACAGGCCGATGTTCGCCTCGAACGCCATGCCGCCGATGGACGCGGTGTTGACCACGGCACCGCCGTGCTCGCCCATCCACGCCTTCGTGGCGAGGCCGGTCCACAGCACCGGCGCCCACAGGTTCACGTCGAAGGTCTTGGCGAACCGTGCGTGGTCCTGGTCGATGACCGGTCCGAAGGCGGGGTTCGTTCCCGCGTTGTTGACCAGGATGTCCAGGCTGCCGAAGCGTTCGACGGTGGTGTCGACGCAGCGCCGGGCGGCCTCCTCGTCGACGGCGTGCGCGGCGACGCCGATCGCGGTGCCCCCGACCTGCGCCGCGGCGGCGTCGGCCGATTCCTGGGAGCGTGAGGTGAGCACCACGTCGGCACCGGCCGCCGCGAGGGCCCGGGCGACGGCCAGGCCGATACCCCGCGAGGCGCCGGTGACGATCGCGGTGCGTCCGGTGAGGTCGAGTCCGGCCATGTCAGCTCACCGCAACCTTGTGACCGTTGGTGGAAGCGTGGGCGTCGTCGCGGTACTGCCGCAGTTCCTGCCGCGCGATGGCGCGCTTGTGGACCTCGTCGGGACCGTCGGCCAGGCGCAGGGTGCGCAGGTGCGCCCAGGCCATGGCGAGGGGGAAGTCGTCGGTGACGCCCGCACCGCCGTGCACCTGAATCGCCCGGTCCACGATCTTGAGCGCAATGTTCGGAGCCGCCACCTTGATCGCCGCGATCTCCGTCCGCGCCTCCTTGTTCCCCACCGTGTCCATCAGATACGCCGCCTTCAGCGTCAGCAACCGGATCATCTCGATCTCGATGCGCGCCTCCGCGATCCAGTCCTGGATGTTCGCGTTCTCACTGACCGGCTTCCCGAACGTCACCCGCGACGACGCCCGGCGGCACATCAATTCGAGTGCCCGCTCCGCCATCCCGATCGCCCGCATGCAGTGGTGGATCCGGCCCGGCCCCAGCCGGGCCTGGGAGATCGCGAAGCCCTCGCCCTCGCCCTTCAGCACGTCCGTCACCGGCACCCGCACATCGGCGAAGTCGATCTCCGCGTGCCCCTCACGGTCCTGATACCCGAACACCGGCAGCCCCCGCATCACCGTCACCCCGGGCGCATCGATCGGCACCACCATCATCGACTGCTGCCGGTGCGGCGCCGCCGACGGATCCGTCTTGCCCATCACGATCAGCACCTTGCAGTTGCGGTGCAACGCATTCGACGCGAACCACTTGCGGCCGTTCAGCACGTACTCGTCGCCGTCACGCACCATCGACAACTCCACGTTGGTCGCGTCCGAACTCGCCACCGCGGGCTCGGTCATCGCGAACGCCGACGCCATCGTCCCGTCGAGAAGCGGCTTCAGGTACTTCTCCTTGTGCTCGGCCGTGCCGAACAGCTCGAGCACCTCCATGTTGCCCGTGTCCGGCGCATTGCAGTTGCACGCCTCCGACGCAATGTGGCTGCGCCCCATGATCTCCGCCAACGGGGCGTACTCGAGGTTGGTCAACCCGGCGCCCGTGCCCGGGTGCGGATGGAACAGATTCCACAACCCCCGGCGCCGCGCCTCCGCCTTGAGCTCCTCCAGAACCGGCGGCTGGAAATGCGGATCCCCCGACTCCCGCATCTGCTCCTCATACACCGCCTCCGCCGGATACACGTGCGAATCCATGAACTCGAGCAGATCGACCTGCAACTGCTGGGCGCGTGCGGAAATGTCAAACAGGGACATGGGAACTCCTGACGGGTAGTGAGGGAAACACGGGTGTGCGCTTGTCGAGGTGGCTCTGGATGCCCTCGACGAGATCGGCCCCGCGGAACGCCTGCAACATCAGGCCTTCCGCTCGGGCCACGGACTCGGCGTAGGTGCCGTCCGCATCGCTGTGCAATTGGTCCTTGATGACGGCCATCGACGTCGGCGAGCAGTGCGCCGCCAGGTCCGCGGCATACGCGACCGCGGCGTCGACGACCGAACCGTCCGGCACGAGGTGGTCGACGAGTCCGATGCGCAGCGCCTCCTCGGCGTCCACCATGCGGCTCGACAGCAGCAGGTCGGTGGCCCGGCTGCGTCCCACGAGTCGGGGCAGCAGCCAGGAGATACCGTATTCGGCGATCAGCCCGCGCTTGGCGAACGCGGTCGTGAACCGTGCCGATGCGGACGCGAACCGGACGTCGCAGTAGAGGGCCTCCACCATGCCGAGTCCGGCCGCGACCCCGTTGATCGCCCCGATGAGCGGTTTCCGCAGCGTCGCGGGAAGGTCGCGGGGGCGCGGGCGGAAGAGGTCCGCGTCGGAAGCGTCACCGACGGCCTGCAGGCGGCCGAGGTCGGCACCGGCGCAGAACCCGCGCCCGGCGCCGGTCACGACGATCGCGCGCACGTCCGGGTCGTCCTCGGCGTCCACGAGCAGCGTGAAGTAGCGGTCCTCGAGGTCGTCGGTCCAGGCGTTCAGCTTGCCGGGCCGGTTGAACGTCAGCACCAGGACCGGTCCGCGCCGCTCGGCGAGGACCAGGTCTGCGGGCTCGCCGGTCACGCGTGCTCCAGCAGCGAACTCTGGAAGCGGCGCRTTCCGCGCAGCCACCGGTCGTAGTCGGACCCCTTCTGCCGGTACATGGTGAGGACGCTCTCGTGGGGCAGGATCAGGAACGTCTCCCGGTCCACGGCGTCGAGCACGATGTCGGCGACCTGCCCGGGCTGCAGCACCTCCCCCGCCGAGACGACGGCCTTCGTGGCAGCGACGCCGAGGGGATCGCCCGAGTTCTCACCGGAGCGCATCAGCTTCGTCTCGACTCCCATCGGGCAGAGGCAGCTGACGCGAACCCCGTCGTCCCCGTATGTGACCGACAGCCATTCGGCGAACGAGACGGCCGCATGTTTGGTGACCGCGTAGGTCGCCGAGCCGATCTGGGTGAGGAGCCCGGCCGCGGAGGCGGTCGACACGAAGTAGCCCTCGCCGCGCGCGATCCATTTCGGCACGAGCTGCTGGGCGGCGCGGATGTGGGCGCGGACGTTGACGTCGAACGCGAGGTCCCAGTCGGCGTTGCCGGCGTCGAGGCCGGGCGCTCCCGCGATGCCGGCGTTGGCGAAGTAGAGATCGACCGGCCCGAACTCGGTCTCCGCGCGGTCGATGATGCGCCGGATCTGATCGGCGTCCGCGACGTCGCCACCTTCGGCGACGGCGGATCCCGGGTGGCGGGCGTTGATGCCGTCCGCGACAGCGGCGGCTGCGTCCGGGTCGAGATCGGCGACCAGCACCTTGGCGCCCTGTTCGGCAAGACGGTCCGCGATCGCCCCGCCGATTCCGCCTCCACCGCCGGTCACGATGGCGACTTTCTGTGCAACCTTCACGAGGTGTCCTCTCCTTCGCCGTGCGTTGTGACTCGCGTCTCTCTTTTGTATAGTTGAATCCGTCGTCAAGTTCAAGTGTCTGGGGTCGGCAACACACGACTTCCGATGCAGCCAACGTGACACATCCAGGCCCTGCACCACCCGGAATCGAGGGAGACAGATGACCGACACCACCGCACTGCCCGTTCGCCCCGCGAGCTTCGACGAGCTCACAGCGCTGATCGGCAAGGAGCTGGGCCCCACCGACTGGCACGACGTCACCCAGGAACGCGTCAACGCCTTCGCCGACGCCACCGGCGACCACCAGTGGATCCACATCGATACCGAGCGCGCCGCCGCCAGCCCGCTCGGCGGCACCATCGCGCACGGCCTCTACAGCCTGTCCCTCGGACCGGCCCTGTCGGCGACCCTGCTGCGCTTCGACGGTTTCGCCCACAGCCTGAACTACGGCTACAACAAGGTCCGCTTCCCCGCGCCGGTGCCGGTAGGTTCGCGCATCCGGATGCGTGCCACCATCCAATCCGCGGAACAGGTCGGGGGCGGCATCCAGGTGACCATGTCCCAGGTCGTCGAGCGCGAGGGCTCCGACAAACCGGTGGTCGTGTCCGAGTCCGTCGCCCGCGTCGTCGAGGCCGGCTAGCAGCCGTGAGCACCTGTGAACCGCCCGCGGTTGACAACTACTCACGGGCGAATGTGCTCGATCCGGTGTCCCGCCACGCCGACACCACTCCCGACAACATCGCGCTACGAGGTGCGGACAGCACCCTGACCTACGGACAGTTGCGCGCCGCGAGCACCCGGTACGCGGGAGCACTCACGGAAGCGGGCCTGTCCCCCGGCGACCGAATCCTTCTGGCCGCACCCTCGGTGCCCGAGTTCGTGGTCGCGTACCTGGGCATCCAGGCGGCGGGGTGCGTCGTGGTGCCGGTGAACACGATGTCCACCCGGCCCGAGACCGAGTACGTCCTCACCGATGCCGGCGCCGCACTCGCCATCGTGTGGCACGAACTCGGGCCCGCGATCGCCGACGCGGCCGCCGCACTGGACATCCCGGTCTGGACGCTCACCCCCGACTGCGTGTCGCCGGACACCGAGCCGGTTCCCGTCGCCGAGCGGGACCGCGACGACACCGCCGCCATCCTCTACACGTCCGGTACCACCGGGCGGCCGAAGGGCGCGGAGCTGACGGTGGGGAACCTGCTGTCCGGCGGCGAGATCGGCGCCGAATGCAGTCGCGGTTCGAGCGAAGACCGGACCGGCACCGGACTTCCCCTGTTCCACGTGTTCGGCCAGGCCTCGGTCATGATGGCGACGTTCACCGGCGGTGGGTCGCTGACGCTGCTGGCCCGATTCGATCCGGCGGCGATGCTCGCCCTGCTCCGCCGCGACCGCCTGACGATCATGGCCGGTGTGCCGACGATGTGGAACGCCATGCTGCATGCCGCGGACGGCACTGACTCGCAGGACTTCACGCAACTGCGCATCGCCATCTCCGGAGGCGCGTCACTTCCGGGCGAGGTGGCCCGCGAATTCGAGTCCCGCTTCGGGTGCACCATCCTCGAGGGCTACGGGCTCACCGAGACCACCGCGTTCGGCACGTTCAACGACATCGACCGCGGCGGGAAGATCGGCTACACGGGTCGCGCGGTGCCCCGGCTTGCGGTCGAGGTACGCGACCACGACGGACTCGTCTGCCCGCCCGGGACCGTCGGCGAGGTGTTCGTGAAGGGGGCGACCGTGATGAAGGGCTACTGGAACCGGCCGTCCGACACCGCCGCCGTCCTGGACCCGGACGGCTGGCTGCGCACCGGGGACCTGGGCGAGACCGATGCGGACGGGGATCTGCGCATCGTCGATCGGGTGAAGGATCTCATCATCCGGGGCGGCTACAACGTGTACCCGAGTGAGATCGAGGAGGTCCTGTACACGCACCCCGACATCCTCGAGGCCGCCGTCGTGGGCGTCCCCGACGATCACTACGGCGAGGAGGTGGCCGCGGTCGTGGCCACTGTCCCCGGTTCCGGGCTGGACGGCGCCCAACTGACCGGCTGGGCCCGGGAACGGCTGTCCGCATACAAGATTCCCCGGATCGTCGCCATCGTCGACTCCCTTCCCAAGGGGTCGACCGGAAAGATCCTCAAACGGTCGATCGACAGAACCGCACTGAGAAACGACGCACTGACCGCAGAAGTACCCGAAAGGTGAACACCGTGACAACCGTGAACAGGCAGGTCCGACTGGCGAAGCGTCCGGTCGGCCGTCCCGACGACTCCACCTGGGAGATCACGTCGGAACCGATACCCGAACCCTCGGACGGCGAATTCACCGTGAAGGTGGACTACGTGTCCCTCGACCCGGCGATGCGCGGGTGGCTCGACGACGTGAAGTCGTACGTGCCGCCGGTCGCGATCGGCGAGGTGATGCGCACCCACGCCGTCGGCCGGGTGGTGGCGTCGAAGAACGCGAAGTTCCCCGAAGGACAGCTCGTGTCCGGGCAGTTCGGCGTGCAGGAGTACGCGCTCTCCGACGGCCGCGGCGCGCTCGCCGTCGACGAGTCGCTCGCCCCGGCACCGACGTGGCTGGGCGCACTCGGATTTCCCGGCATGACCGCGTATTTCGGCCTCACCGACGTCGGCAGACTGGAGAAGGGCGACACCGTGCTCATCTCGGGCGCGGCGGGAGCGGTCGGGAGCATCGCCGGGCAGATCGCCAAACTGAAGGGCGCCACGGTGATCGGCGTCGCAGGCGGCCCCGAGAAGTGCGCGTGGCTGACCGAGGATCTGGGTTTCGACGCGGCGATCGACTACAAGTCCGAATCGGTCGGGAAGGCGCTGCGCGCCGCCGCACCGGACGGGATCGACATCTACTTCGACAACGTCGGCGGGGAGATCCTCGACGCCGCGCTGGCCCGGCTCCGCAAGAACGCCCGGGTCGCGCTGTGCGGCGCGATCTCCGGATACAACGCCACCGACCCGCAGCCCGGGCCGTCCCGGTACCTGTCGCTGCTGGTCAACCGTGCGTCGATGACGGGGTTCATCGTGTTCGACTACCTCGACCGGTTCCCCGAGGGCATGGAGGCGATGTCGGAGTGGATCCGGGCCGGGGAGATCGTGACCCGTGAGCAGGTCGAGACCGGGGGCGTCGAGGCGTTCGGCCGCACCCTCAATCTGCTGTTCGACGGCGCCAACACCGGCAAGCTGGTGCTGAAGATCAGCTGAACTCCTCCTCCCGCGACGATGCCCACCGCCGAGATCCGGCGGTGGGCATCGTCGTGAAAAGGGGCGGGGTGTCTAGTAGAACTGGGCACCGGGCACGGCGGCCGGATCGCTGCGGACCTCGGCGGTGTTGGTCTCGCGGAGCTTCCACGCGCAAAGGAAGGTGACCAGCCCCATCACCGCGACGAACACCGCGACGAACGTGGTGGTCCCGGTCTTGGCGATCAGCGCGGTCATGATGAACGGGGTGCCGCCGCTCACCGTGATCGCGGCCAGCTGATACGCCAGCGAGGCGGCGGAATACCGGACATTGGGAGCGAACAACTCACCCATGTACGCGGCGATCGGCCCGTACGTCATGGACTGAAAGACGCTGCCGACTGTGACGGCGACGAAGAACAACACCAGGTTCCGGGTGTTGATCAACCAGAAATACGGGAACGCCCACACGATGATCATCGCCGCACCGATCAGGATCATCGGCCTGCGCCCGATCTTGTCGGACATGTGCCCGGACCACAGCACCACACCGACCGTGAGCGCCGCGCTGAGCAGCGAGATCGCGAGCAGGTCGTTGCGCTTCATCCCCAGTTCCGCGGTGCCGTAACTGAGCACACCGGCGATGGAAATGTAGAACAGCGAGTTGGTGGCCGCGAGCAGGCCGCAGCCGAGCAGGATCTTGCGCCAGTGGTCCCTGATCGCCTGGGTCAGCGGTGCGCGGACGACGGTCCCGTTCTTCTTCTCCGCCTCCTGCTGCRGGTGACGGAATTCGGGGGTGTCCTCGACCTTGGTCTGGATGTACAGCACCACCGGGAACAGCAGCGCGCTGGCGAAGAACGGGATCCGCCAGCCCCAGCTGAGGAACGCCTCGTTCGAGATCGCCGCGGTGGCGCCGAGGAACACGAGGTTGCCGAGCAGGACACCGAACGAGACACCCATCTGCCCGAAGGTGCCGGAGAATCCCCGGCGCTTGGGACTGGCCGATTCGGTCAGCAGCAGCACGATCCCACCCCACTGACCCCCACACGCGAGGCCCTGGACGAACCTCAGGACCACCAGCAGGATCGGGGCCGCGATCCCGATGGTCGCGGCGCCGGGCAGGCAGCCGATCAGGAACGTCGCCAGCCCCATGAACAGCAGGCAGGTCACGACCGCCGGTTTGCGGCCGTACTTGTCACCGAAGTGACCGGCGACGAGGCCGCCGAGCGGGCGGGCGACGAAGCCGGCCCAGAACGTGCTGAACGAGAGCAGGGTGCCCACCAACGCCGACGCGCCAGGGAAGAAGACGTGGGGAAAGACCAGTGCCGCAGCGGTTCCGTACAGGAAAAAGTCGTACCACTCAATCGAGCTGCCGACCAGTCCCGCCGCCAGCAGTTTCCGATGTGCACGCGTGCGCGAGACGGCCGTGTCGCCTGCCGCGTCCTTACTCGGCTGCACCGCGGATGAAGTCATCCGATCACTCCTCGAGATAGGTCTACGGGTGGATGTGGGATCGCGATTTTTCAGAACATGACGCCAACTTCAAGTCAGTGAGCGCTTGCTTAGTGTGTGTGAACAGTGATGTGATGTCAATCACTCGAGGGGATTGATCTTGCCGAATCCCGCCGGCACGGACGAAGCTCGATGCGGCGGAGAGGACCACCGATGACCGAACTGCGAGACGACGTGTTCGCGACCGAGCAGGCCAGCCCGGGTCCGCCGACCTCCGAGGAGCGCCTGCTCCGCGCGGCGACGACGCTGTTCTCCGACAAGGGTTTCGAAGCCACACGCACGCGGGACATCTCCACGACGGCGGGAATGAGCCCCTCCGCGATGTATGTGCACTTCCCGTCCAAGGAGGATCTGCTCTTCCAACTGGTCCGCCGGTCGAACGAGCGCGCCCTCGCGCTGGTGCTCAGCGCGGTCGCACCGTTCACCGACCCGATCGACCGCGTCCGGGCCCTGGTCCGCGAGTTCAGCATCATGCACGCCCGGAACTTTCGCCGGGCGCGCATCGCCCAGTACGAGAGCAGGCATCTCAGTCCCGAACACCGCGAGACGGTGGCCGAGACCCGGCTCCAGATCCGGGTCGCCGCGATGCGCGAGGTGCAGAACGGGCTCGATCAGGGTGTGTTCCTCATTCCCGACCCCCGCGTCGCCGTTCTGGCGATCATGTCCCTCGCGGTGGACATCTGCCGCTGGTACAGCCCCGACGGCGAATTCACGCCGGAGGAACTGGGCGACATCAACGCCGATCTCGTTCTGCGCATCCTCCACGCCCCCGGCTACTGACGGCCCCTCAGACGCGGTCCGGGACGCGCAGCGCGTTCGTCCACATCCGCGCGAGCCCGGCGTTCAGTTCTTCGAACGTGAGTGATCGCCGCTCGCTCGGCGGTCCGACGAAATAACCGTAGGCCATTCTCCCGACCATGGCGGACAACGCCTTCGACGTCAGCATCGGGTCGAGCGACGCGTCGGCGAGACCCCGAGCCTGCAGATCGGCGATCGCCCGCGCGTTGCGCAGGTAGAACGTCTCGTCCCGCGAGCGCTCCAGTTCACGGAATGCAGGGTCGACGTGCGCGACCTGCTCGAGCAGGGCCAGCAGACGCGCATTCCGGCGGCACGCGTGCAGGTATGCCCGGATGCTCGCCTCCACGACCGCGTGCACGTCGCCCTCGTCCTCGACCCGCCCCATCCCGGGATGCAGCAGGTCGTTCTGCGTCACCTCCACGACCGCCGCGAACACTTCCTCCTTACCGGCGAAGTAGGTGTAGAAGGAGCCGGTCGAGAGTCCGGCCTCCTTGCTGATGTCGACGAGGCGGGCGTCGAGGTATCCCTCGCGCTCGAACACCACCCGGGCCGCGGCGACGAGGCGATCGCGGGTGCGGACGCCCCGGGCGGTGACCGGTGGTGTGGGTGCGGTTCGCGGGCGCGACATGTCAGTACGGGTCCACGTTCTCGAAGTACCGCCGGGGCACGTCGACCAGCATCTCGGTGATCATCTTCTCGGTGACGCCTCGCTCGCGGACGTAGGGCAGCACGTCGTTCTCGATGTGCAGGTAGTGCCACTGCGGCAGCGCCGCCATCAGGTTCGGGTCGATCCAGTCGATGTAGCAGGAGGCGTCCTGCGACAGGACCATCTGCCCTGCGAAGCCGCGGCGGCACATCTCGACGAGCGTGTCGGCGCGCGCTTCGAACGTCGTTTCGAGGTTGATCCCGAACCGGTCCATGCCGAGGACGAAGCCGGCCTCGGCGAGGCTGGTCAGGTGGTCGACGTCGGTGCTGTCTCCGCTGTGCCCGAGCACGATCCGGTCGGGCCGCACGCCCTCCTCGTCGCACATCACGCGTGTGACGTGCAGACCGGCCTCGCTGCCGGGGTGGGTGTGCACGGTGATCGGCACTCCGGTGCGCCGATGCGCCTTCGCGACGGCCCGCATCACCCGCTCGACACCCGGTGTCGGCCCCTGGTGGTCGATCGCGCACTTGAGCAGTCCGGCGCGCACCCCGGTGTCGGCGATCCCCTCTTCGATGTCCTTGACGAACATGTCCACCATCGGGTCGGGCACCTCGGCCCCCACCATCGCGTCCAGCGCGGGACCGCGGTAGTGGAAGAAGAACGGCACATCGTCGTAGGTGTACAGCCCTGTCGCCGCCACGATGTTCAGTTCGGGAAGCTGTTCCGCCACCCGCTGGATGCGCGGAATGTACCGGCCGAGGCCGACGACGGTGGGGTCGACGATGGTCCGGACCCCCTGCTCCGCCAGCGCGCGCAGCTTGGTGACGGCGTCGGCGACCCGCTCGTCCTCGCTCCCCCACTCGTCCGGGTAGTTCTGCTGCACGTCGGGTGTCAGCACGAACACGTGCTCGTGCATGTACGTGCGTCCGAGTTCGGTGCTGTCGATCGGTCCGCGGACCGTGTTGACCTGACTCATGCAGATTCACCCTCTCCGGGTGTGACCGTCGTCATACCCCCAGGGCTCAGCGTAGGGCTAACTTGAACCTGACGTCAACATTCACTGCGGTGAGTCACCCACCACCGGTCGCGGCCTGGATCGGCGCCATGTCGAAGTAGTCGCGCCAGGTGGTGATCTTGCCGCCGGTGATCTCGAAGACGCCGACGACGGGCAGTTCGACGACGGTGCCGTTGAGGGTGAACACGTCGATCCGCTCGTTCATCACCACCCCGCTCGACTCCTCGGCGTTGGGGCTCTGACCGCCGTCGGTGACCTGCCGGTGCACCCGGAAGTCGATGCCGCCGAAGGCCGCGGTGAAGCCGGCGACGAACTCGCGGATCGCGTCACGCCCGATGACGGGTTCCATCGGAATGTTGTGATAGACGGCGTCTTCCGCGAAGTATTCGGCGATCTTCGCCGGATCGGGCTCGATCCACTCGGCGCAGAATTGGGTGACCAGCTGGTCCGGGGTCATCGGTTCTCCCTCTCGATCGCGACCGGTTCGATGATGGCCATGACGGACTGGATCGCCCCGRCCGGGATGTCGAAATGTTCCGTGATCCGGACCGACGTCACCTCGGTAGGCGTGGCCCCGAGGTCGAGCACGAACCGGGCCACCACGTTGTCGCCCCATTCGTGGAAGGAGAGGTCGTGCACGGCCTGGATGGCCTGGTACTGCAGTCCGTTCTCGAGTTCGTCCCGGATGAACGCCCCCGATTCGCCCGTGTGCTGCCCGTTCTCCACCCGCCACGCGTTGTCCGCGAGACGCACCTTGGTGGCGTCGTGACTGACCAGTGCGTCGATGTAGGCCCTGGCCATCGCAACGCGTCCGCTGTCGGCGGTGTCGGTGGCGTGTTTGGCGATCGCCGCGAGCAGGGGCGCGGCCAGTTCCGGCCGGCAGATCAGCAGGTCGGGGAGATAGGGGTGGGATTCGTTGTAGTCCAACGGGGTTCCGTCGATCCGCGAGCAGTGCAGGCCCGCGGCCACGGCGACGCCGACGGGGGCCGCCGAGTCCCATTCCCACTGCCCGCCCGCATGGATGTACGCGTCGACGTCTCCGCGGAGCACCGCCATCGCCTTCGCGCCCGCCGAACCCATGGTGGAGACCTCGGCACCGATGTCCGTCGCAACGGCGTCGACGAACGCGGGCGGCCTGCTGGCGGACACGACGATCCGCGGGCGGGCAGGCAGCTGTTCGGCATGGACCGCGTGGCTGTCGTCGTCGCTGGCGTACACGGCGCCCAGTGCCGGTTGCGCGACCGCGGCCGCCGTGATGCCGCGACCGCGTTCCCACAGCGCGACGTGCACCGCCCAGTCCGAGTGCCCGGGCAGTCCGTACTCCTTGGACCCGTCGAGCGGGTCGATGATCCACACCCGTGACCGCTCCAGCCGGGACCGGTCGTCGGCCGACTCCTCGGAGAGGATCGCGTCTTCGGGTCGCTCCGCCGCGAGTTTGCCGAGGATGAACGCATCGGCGGCGATGTCGCCGCGCCTGCCGAGTTCACGACCGTCGGCCGATCCCAGTCCCGCGGTGCGGATGTCCAGCAGCAGGGCGCCGGCACCGGAGGCGATGTCGGCCGCGAGTCGTGCGTCAGTGATCACGTGTCAACAATTCCATAATTCTCGCGGCTTGTTCGGTCGGCGTGCCGTCCTCGGGCCGGAGCACGAGTTCGGCGTTCTCGGGCGCCTCGTACGGGTCGTCGACCCCGGTGAATCCCGTGATCTCCCCGGCGCGGGCCTTCGCGTACATGCCCTTGGGATCGCGCGCCTCGCACTGGTCCACCGGCGTGTCGACGAACACTTCGACGAAGTCGAGCCCGGCTGCCCGATGCTGTTCCCGGACGCGGTCCCGGTCCTCGCGGTACGGGCTGATCAGCGACGCGATCGCGACCACCCCCGAGTCGGCGAGCAGTTGCGCGACGGCGCCGACACGGCGGACGTTCTCGGCGCGGTCCGTCGCACTGAACCCGAGGTCGGCGTTGAGGCCGTGCCGCAGGTTGTCGCCGTCGAGCCGGTAGGCGGGCACCCCGGACGCGACCAGGCGGCGCTCGAGTTCCACCGCGACCGTCGACTTTCCCGACGCCGACAGTCCGGTCAGCCACACGGTGCGGCCGCGCGTCGCCCGCTCCTCCCGCGACACGGCCGCCGCGTGCCACACCACCTTCGAACGCGACAGCGTCGGCCCGGTGATCATGCCGGCGGCGACCGTGTTGTGGGTCGACTCGTCGACGAGGACGAAACTGCCCGTCACGTGGTTGCGGCGGTACGGGTCGAACATCAACGGCTGCGACGTTCGCAGCTGCACACGGCCGATCTCGTTGAGCGACAGCGACCGTGCGGACTCGTCGCGGTGCAGGGTGTTCACGTCCAGCCGATAGTCGAGCCGCGCGATCGACGCCTTGGTGGCACGGGTGGTGTGCAGCAGCGTATACCGGGCATCGGGTGTCAGCGCGGACTGTTCGCTGAACCAGCAGACCATCGCGTCGAGTTCCTGCCCGACGAGCGGACGGTTGTTGGGACGGCACAACACGTCTCCGCGGCTCACGTCCAACTGGTCGGCGAGTTGCACGCACACCGCCGACGGTGCGAACGCCTCGTCGAGGCGGGTTCCGCCGGGACCCCAGATGGCACTGACGGTGGAGGTGAATCCCGACGGCAGCGCCACCACCTCGTCGCCCGGCTTGAACACCCCACTGGCGACCGTCCCCGCGTAGCCGCGGAAATCGTGCAACGCCGAATCGGTCTGGCGTTGCGGCCGGACCACGTACTGCACCGGGAACCGCGCGTCGATCAGGTTGCGGTCGGACGCCACGTGCACCTGCTCGAGGTAGTGCAGCAGCGACGCTCCCTCGTACCAGGGCATGTTGGCGGTGCGTTGCGCGATGTTGTCGCCGCGCAGTGCCGACACCGGGATGAACGTGAGGTCGTGGACCTCGAGTTTGATCGCGAACTTCCGGAATTCCTCCTTGATCTCTTCGAAGCGTTCCTCGGACCACCCGACGAGATCCATCTTGTTGACGCACAGCACGAGGTGCGGAATTCCGAGAAGGCTGGCGATGAAGGCGTGGCGGCGGGTCTGCTCGAGGATGCCCTTGCGGGCGTCGACCAGGATCAGGGCCAGGTCGGCGGTCGACGCGCCGGTCACCATGTTCCGCGTGTACTGCTCGTGCCCCGGGGTGTCCGCGATGATGAATTTGCGGTGCGGCGTGGCGAAATAGCGGTGCGCGACGTCGATGGTGATGCCCTGCTCGCGTTCGGCGCGCAGGCCGTCGGTGAGCAGAGCCAGGTTCGCGTGTTCGTCGCCCCGTTCGCGGCTGGTGCGTTCGACCGCCTCGAGCTGATCCTCGAAGATCGCCTTGGAGTCGTAGAGCAGCCTGCCGATGAGGGTGGACTTGCCGTCGTCGACGCTGCCCGCGGTCGCGACCCGGAGTAACTGCGGCATCAGAAGTAGCCTTCCTTCTTGCGGTCTTCCATGCCGGCCTCGGAGATCCGGTCGTCCGCCCGGGTCGCCCCGCGCTCGGTCAGCCTGCTCGCGGCGACCTCGGTGACGACGGCCTCGGGGCTGGTTGCCGACGATTCGACGCAGCCCGTGCACGTGGCGTCGCCGACGGTCCGGAAGCGGACGAGGGCCTCGTACGGTTCGTCACCGGGGAGCAGGGTCAGGAACCGTGTGTGCGCCAACAGCATTCCGTCGCGGAGCACGACCTCCCTGCGGTGCGCGTAGTACAGGGACGGGAGCTCGATCCCCTCCTCGCCGATGTACTGCCAGATGTCGAGTTCGGTCCAGTTGGACAGCGGGAACACCCGGATGTGCTCGCCCTTGCGATGCCTGCCGTTGTACAGGCTCCACAGTTCCGGGCGCTGCGCCCGCGGATCCCACTGCCCGAACTCGTCGCGGAAGCTGAACACCCGCTCCTTCGCGCGGGCCTTCTCCTCGTCGCGCCGGGCGCCGCCGAAGATGGCGTCGAACCCGTGGTCGCGGATGCCGCGCAGCAGCGCCGTGGTCTGGAGCCGGTTGCGGCTGGCCCGCGGACCCGTCTCCTCGCTGACGCGACCGGCGTCGATGTCGTCCTGCACGCTGGACACCACCATCCGCAGGCCGAGGCGGTCGACGGTCCGGTCGCGGAACTCGAGGACCTCGTCGAAGTTGTGACCGGTGTCGACGTGCATGACGGCGAACGGGAGAGGCGCGGGCCAGAACGCCTTGGCGGCCACGTGGAGCATCACCACCGAGTCCTTGCCGCCGGAGAACAGCAGGACCGGTCGCTCGAATGTGGCGGCCACTTCTCGGAAGATGTGCACGGCTTCGGCTTCGAGCGCGCCGAGGTGGGACAACTCGTACACGGGCGGTGCGGTCATGGGCGACTCCTCGTCGCGAGTTCCTTACCGGTCGCTGTTCCATATTTGGACCAGCCCGGTCGAAAATGAATGCACCTCCGAGAATAGAACGTGTTTCAGATTGCGGTCAATGCCTGCCCGCCCGTCACCGCGGCCGGCGGCCACCCACCTCCGTCGTGATCGCGTCCGCGGCCGCGGCGAGGGCCTTGCCCCGCCGCGCGATCTCGGACGGCGCGAGTTCGGTACCCACATAGAGGGTGAGGACCATGGCCTGGTGACCCTCGGCGTCGTACGTCGGCGCCGCGATGAGGCTGACGGGGTGCGGCGACGCGGGGTCCGCGTGCTCGGCGTCCAGGTACACCCGCTCCCCGAGGCTGGACACCATCTCGCCGAGCACGTCGCGCAACTCCGGCGGCAGGTCGTGCGCGGCCACCCCCGCCATGAGCGTGTGCAGGCGCTGCCCGACGGGAGTGAGAGTCTCGACGAGGTATCCGGTGCGGGAACACTCCTCGACGACCGTGCGCAACCGGTCCCGGTCGAGGCGCACCGGCAGCGTCGGTTCCCGGCGCAGCCACGACTGCAGGGCGTCGTCGCCGTCCCACAGCACGTACATCAGGCCGACGGGCGGCGCGAACGGGTACATTTCCCCCACCTTGGCGGCGGCCCGCACCCCCGGCGGACTGGTCAGCTCGAGGACGGCGATGCGGTCGCCGACCACCGCCGACGCAGTGCAGGTGGTCCGGAACTCGTCGCTGAGCACGGCGAGATGCCTGCGCGCCACCGGCCCGGCCGCAAACCCCTGCTGGGCCGCGCGGCCCGCCGCGATGAGGGCGGGCCCGAGGCCGTACGTCTTCGTGGCCGGGTCCCGGACCAGGTAGCCGCCGCGGACCAGTTCGGTGAGGATCCCCAGGCACGTCGGCTTGCTGATGTCGAGCGTCCGGGCCAGCTCCGACAACCCGAAGCGATGCTCCTTACGCGCCACCAGGAAGTCCAGCACCTGCACCACACGCTCGGTCGGCGGCGACCGCCGGCCCTGCGCCCGGTCGGGCATCTCGTCCTCGTGCCCCATTGACCACTCCTTAGAACACGTTCTATTGTCGGTTCATCAATGTTCTACCACGCAGGTACATATTTGTACCACCCCTCGTGAGGAGCACGGTGTGCTGACCGACCCATTCGCCGACGCCATGGCCGAGGCCGAGAAACTGATCGAGAGCGCCCCCCACATCCGCACCGAACAGGACCTGCTGGAGGGCTACCAGTACCTCGCCGGCGGAATCCTCGCCACGACGCACGCGGCCTGGGCCACCGAACGGTCGCACCCGACGTTCATCTCGGGCACCGGCCCGTACATGAAGATGGGCCTGGACAACCCGGACACCCTCTACTTCGGTGCGCGGATCGACGACGACGTCGAATACGTGGTCACCGGCCTGCGCGGCACCACGGCGGACCTCAGCTTCCAGGTGCTGAACGGAAATTACACGGCCGCACACGTTCCCGGCAGCGTCACGGCATTCGACGACCGGGAGATCGACATCGCGCCCGACGGCTCGTTCGAGGTGCGGTTCGGCCCCGACGACAGTGCGGGCCGGCGCAACTACTTCACCCTCGCTCCGGGGTCGTCGCAACTGGTGGTCCGGGAGGTGTACAGCGATTGGAGTCAGCGGCGCGGCACCATTCGCATCGCCAGGGCGGATACGGTCGGTACCGCCCCGGGCCCGCTCACCCGCGAGACCGTGGAGAAGCGGTACGCGCGTGCGGGCAAGGCCCTCGTCGCGCGGGTGAAGACGTGGCTGCAGTTCCCGGAGTGGTTCTACCTGAACCTGCCGGTGAACACGATGACCGAGCCACGGCTTACTCCGGGCGGTCTCGCCACCCAGTACTCGTCGGTCGGGCACTACGAACTGGCCGAGGACGAAGCCGTGGTCATCACCGTCCCCAAAGCCGACGTGCCCTACCAGGGCTTTCAGCTCGGCAGCATGTGGTACATCTCCCTCGACTACGTCAACCACCAGACGTCGCTGAACGTCGCACAGTCGCAGGTGGATCCCGACGACCACATCCGTCTGGTCGTGTGCGACCGCAATCCCGGCGTCGCCAACTGGATCGCCACCGTCGGGCACCTCCGCGGCTACCTGCAGTTCCGCTGGCAGCGCGTCTCCCGCGAACTGACCCCGGACGACGGTCCCCGGGTCGAGGTCGTGAAGTTCGACGAGATCCACCGGAGCCTGCCGTACTACGACTCCAACAAGATCTCCCCCGAGGACTTCGCTGCACGCATCGCCGCACGCCAGGCCGCAGTGGCCGACCGGATGCTGGGATGACCGCCATGACTACTCCACAACTCCTGCAGGACAAGGTCGTCGTCATCTCCGGCGTCGGACCGGCCCTGGGCCGTACCCTCGCCGTCCGCTGCGCAGCCGCCGGCGCCGACGTGGTGCTGGCCGCCCGGACCGCGTCGCGCCTCGACGAAGTGGCCAAGGAGATCATCGCCGTCGGCCGGCGCGCGGTGACCGTCCCGACCGACATCACCGACCATGCCTCGGCCGAGAACCTGGTGTCCGCGGCCGTCGACGCGTACGGCACGGTCGACGTGCTGATCAACAACGCGTTCTCGGTTCCGTCGATGAAACCGCTGGCCCGCACCGAGTTCGACCACATCCGCAGCAGTTTCGAGCTGACCGTGCTCGGGGCATTGCGGCTGACTCAGCTGTTCACTCCCGCACTCGCCGAGGCGAACGGCGCGGTGGTGAACATCAACTCGATGGTGCTCCGGCACTCCCAGGAACGGTAYGGCAGCTACAAGATGGCCAAATCCGCCCTGCTCGCGACGTCGCAGTCGCTCGCCACCGAGTTGGGACCGCTGGGAATCCGCGTCAATTCCGTTGCCYCCGGCTACATCTGGGGAAACACGCTGAAACAGTATTTCACGCACCAGGCCGAAAAGTACGGGACGACCGTCGAGCAGATCTACGAGCACACCGCCGCGAACACCGATCTGAAGCGGCTCCCCACGACCGAGGAGGTCGCCGACGCCGTGATCTTCCTGGCCTCCCCGTTGGCGAGCGCCGTGACCGGCCAGTGCCTCGACGTCAATTGCGGCGAATTCCACCACTAGCGAACAGAACCGGAGCATCATGAGCGAGCGCACCACGGTCGGCACGGTCGAGGACCTGCACGCCTCGGCCACCCGGCTGACCGGTCTCACCGACTTCGGTGTGGACGACTACACCGAAGCCCTCGGCGTCCTGCTGGATTCGTATCACACCGACGAGCAACTGACACCGCTCGGCAGCAAGGTGTCCCGGGTGTTCCTCCGCGGCGCCCTGGTGGCCCGGCTGCTGAGCGAGGCGGCGTGGAAGCAGAACCCCGAGCACGCGGACGTGCGGATCGAGCGGCCCATCTTCGTGACCGGCCTTCCCCGCACGGGGACGACCGCGCTGCACCGACTGCTCACCGCGGATCCGTCCCATCAGGGCCTGGAGATGTGGCTGACCGAGATGCCGCAACCCCGGCCGCCGCGTGAGACCTGGGAATCGAATCCGGTGTTCCAGAAGATCGAGGAGGGCTTCAGCCGCCACCACATCGAACGCCCCGAATTCATGGGCGTCCACTACATGTCGGCGAGCGAGGTCGAGGAGTGCTGGCAACTGCTGCGGCAGACGTTCAAGTCGATCTCGTACGAGTGCCTGGCGTCGCTCCCGACGTACTCCCGCTGGCTCGAGGGCCAGGACTGGACGAACGCCTATCGGCGGCACAAGAAGAACCTGCAGCTGATCGGACTGCCCGACCGGGACCGCCGCTGGGTGCTGAAGAACCCCAGTCACCTGTTCGCGCTCGACGAACTGCTCGCGGTCTACCCGGACGCCCTGATCGTCCAGACCCACCGGCCGCCGCGCACGATCGTCCCGTCGGTGTGCAGCCTGGCGGAACAGGCGACGGAAGGGTGGTCGGAAAAGTTCCGGGGCAGCGTCATCGGGGAGAGTCAGCTCGAACTGTGGGCCCGGGGGCTCGAGCAGTTCACCGCGGCCCGCGCCCGGCACGACCCCGCCCAGTTCGTCGACGTCGACTACCGGGATTTCGTGGCCGATCCGCTCGGCACCGTCGAGGGGGTCTACACGCACTTCGGGCTCGATCTCGGTGGGCCAGCCCGGGCGGCGATGGAGGCGATGCACGCCGAGAGCCGCAGCGGCGACCGCCGCCCCTCGCACAAGTACACGCTCGAGGAGTTCGGGCTGACGGCCGAGCAGGTGGACGAGAGATTCGCCGATTACCAGTTCAGCGCGTCCAGCTGACCGGATAGTCGAGGATCGACGACGCCGCCCGCGCCGCGATCAGCGGCCTGGGCGACAGCGGCAGGTGGACGACCGGGGGAAGCGGCTCGGGTTCGGGCTCGGGTCGGGGATCCGGTTCGGCTTCCGGTTCCGGCGACCACGTCGTACCGCTGTCGAGGTCGAGAGCGTCGAGCAGCGGTATCAACTCGGCGGCGATCCGGTCGCCCACCTCGGTGAACGCCGACTCGGCCAGACCCACCGGGTCGCTGATGTTCGGCTCCTCGACCGTCCCGTAGTCCCGGCGGGCAACCGCGAGTTCGGCGACGGTGCGGGCCCCGGTTGCGGCGGCGATCCTGCGTGCCTCCCGCAGGGTGAACGTGCAGTGGCTCGTCCCGAGGAGCAGTTCCATCGAACGGTCCCGGATCTGCTCGGTCATCGCGAGGACGAGGTCGGCGCGTTTGATCATCTCGGGCTGCAGGCGGCGCGCCCGGAAGCCGTCGGCGCTCGCACCGAGGCCCTCGATGACGCGGGCGGCGACGGGTTCGATCGGAAAGCCCACGAGGGCGCGGACGCCGGCGCTCTCCGCGGTGAGGTGCGGCAGATCGCGGGCGAGTGCGTACGCGTATGTCAGCCGCTCTGCGATCGGCGAGCGGCAGACGTTCCCGCTACAGACGAACAGAACGTGCATGAGGGAACCCTAACCAGCGACTTCGCCCACATGCGAGCCCGATTCCACTGTCCGAGCGGTCTGTTCTTACAGTTCACCCACAGGTGGCGGGTCGTTCATCCACTGGACTCCTCACGGTCACCTCGATTCACGAACACCCGGCACCCCGTCATCTGCCCACAGCAGACAACTGGCGGTCCTGCGCCGGCGCGGCGGTAGAACTGGAGACATGACCACAGCCGCACTACCCGACCTGAACTACCGCGACCTGTTGGCGGACAGACTGTTTCGCCAGCGCACGATCCTCCTCACCGGCGAGGTCGACGATGCCATGGCCGAGCGCGCCTGCTCCGAACTGGTGCTGCTCGCGGCCGCCGACCCCAAACGCGACATCGTGCTGTACATCAATTCGCCGGGTGGTTCCGTCTTCGCAGGCCTGGCCATCTACGACACGATGAAACTCGTCCCCAACGACGTGGTGACCGTGGCCATGGGTTTCGCCGCCAGCATGGGGCAAGTGCTGCTGTGCTCGGGAACCCACGGCAAGCGGATCAGCCTGGCGCACAGCCGCATCATGATGCACCAGCCCTCGGCAGGGATCGGCGGTACGGCCGTCGACATCGCCATCCAAGCCGAGAGCCTCGAACGGATGAAGCGACAGTCGCAGGAGATCCTGGCCGCGGAGACGGGGCATCCGGTCGAGCAGATCGCCGAGGACAGCGACCGGGATCGGTGGTTCACCGCGGACGAGGCCCGCGACTACGGGATCGTCGACCGCGTCGTGTCCTCGTTCGCGGAGATCGCCCCGCACACCACCGCCCCGAGAATTGGATTGTGAAGCCATGTCCCAATACACCATTCCCCACGTCATCGAACGCACCCCGGCAGGCGAGCGGTCGTTCGACATCTTCAGCCGACTGCTGAACGAGCGGATCGTCTTCCTGGGCACGGAGATCGACGACGGCGTCGCCAATGTCGTGATGGCACAGCTGCTCCACCTGCAGGCGGACAGTTCCGATCAGGAGATCGGGCTGTACATCAACTCCCCCGGCGGCTCCACGACCGCGATGCTCGCCATCTACGACACGATGCAGTTCCTGCGCCCKACCATCGCCACCTACTGCATGGGGCAGGCCGCCTCCGCCGCGGCGGTTCTCCTGGCAGCGGGAACCAAGGGACACCGGCACGTCCTGGCGCACTCCCGGGTACTGCTGCACCAGCCGTCGACGCAGGGCAACGGTACGATCTCCGACCTGGCGCTGCAGGCCGCCGAGATCATGCGGGTTCGTTCGCAGACCGAGGCGATTCTGAGCAAACACACCGGGCAGACCGTCGAACGCCTTCGCCGGGACACGGACCGCGACCGCATCCTCACGGCTCAGGAGGCCATCGACTACGGCCTGGCCGACACGCTCGTCGCGGAGTGACTGCGAAGGCTAGGCGGCGAGCAGGGTGGGCACCTGCCGGTTCGGGTTCCCGGTCGCCGAGTTCCGGTTGGCCGCGCCGAGCCGGCGCCCGGACCGGAACAGCAGGTGCTCGACCGGGAGACCGAGGGCGCCGCACACGGCGCGCAGCATTTCGGAGGACGGCTCCTTCTTCCCGCGCTCGATCTCGGAGAGGTACTGCTTCGACATGCCGACGGCGGCGGCGACGTCCTCGAGACTCCGGTCCTGGTCCCGGCGCGCCTCGCGGAGCACCCGCCCGTAGAGCTCACGCACCAGCGGCTCCTCCCGCGAACGCTCGGGGGCGGCCGTGACCAGCGTCAGTCTGCGCTGAGCTTCCATACCTCCGGAGTCTTCCAGCCCACGCACCCTGACGCCGCGGCGTTCACCGACAGCGGACAGCCGATCACGGCTGATCGAGCAGGTGCTTGCCGAGTAGTTCGTCGACGCGTTCGGCCGCCTCGTCCGGGATCCAGTGGCTCACGCCGCGGAGCACCTCGAATGTGTACGGGGCGTCGACGAAGCGGGAGGTCAGCTTCGGCCCCACCGGACCGATCGCAGTATCGCCGTCGCTCCACACGAACAGCGTGGGCACCCGGACCTTCCGGGAGGCCGATCGGGGCGAGATGAACGGCATTGCGCGATACCAGTTCAGGGCGCCCCGGGCCCGCGTCCGGTCGCGCATGGGCCCGAGGTCGCGCTTCGCGTCGTCCGGCGACTGGCCGCTGGCGACCAGGGCCCGGTAGCCGAAGCCGTCCGGGGTGAGCACCCGCTCCGGGATCCAGGGCAGCTGGAACGCGAACATGTACCAGGACTTCAGGATCTGACGGCTGGTGAGCATCGCGCGTACGAACGCCGCCGGGTGCGGCACCGACAGCGCCGTCAGCGTCCGGACCCGGTCCGGGCGTTCTGCGGCGAGACCCCAGGCCACGGCCGCGCCCCAATCGTGTCCGACCACGTGCGCCGGGCCGAGGCCTGCCCGGTCGATGAGCGCGACGACGTCCGCGATCAGTTCCGCGCTGCGGTACGCCCGGCGGGCGCGGGGCCTGGCACCGGGCGAATAGCCGCGCTGGTCCGGGGCCAGGGTGCGGAAACCGCGCCGGTGCAGCAGCGGCGCCAGCGCATCCCACGACCGCGAGTCCTGCGGAAACCCGTGCAACAGCACCACCGGTGTGCCGTCGATCGGGCCGTCGTCGCGGACGTCGAACACCAGTCCGTCGCGGGTGAACGTGCCGATCCGCTCCGTGCGACTCATCCGACGATCGTCTCACGCTCGCTGCGGTCTGCGGCCGACTCTCCGGCGCGGAGGAAGCGTCCGGTCTTGGTCACGCCGAATCCACCGGTGAATTCGCCGTCGCGGTAGACGAGCCTGCCGTTGATCACCGTCGCGACCGCGGCGCCGTCGCTGCGGTTCACCATCCGCCGCAACCCGCCGTATTCGGGGACCTCCGCCTCGAACAATCCGTCCACCGTGGAGTCGAGACCCGCCGGGTCGACGACGACCAGATCGGCGCGGTCACCTTCGCGGAGGTGGCCGGCGTCGATGCCGTACCAGTCGGCCAGCTCGCCCGTCAGCCGGTGAACGGCCCGCTCGACGGTCAGGAACGGCTTGCGGTCGGACTGCGCGTCCTTGACCTTCTTCAGCAACCGGATCGGGTAGTTGTAGAACGCCATGTTGCGCAGGTGGGCGCCGGCGTCGCCGAATCCCATCTGCACCCCGGAACTGGCCGCGAGCTTCTTCGCGAACCTGGGGCGATGGTTGGCGATGGTGGTCCGCCACCGCAGGTCGGTGCCGTACTTCACGACGAGATCGAGGTACGCGTCGACCGGGTGCACACCGCCGAGGTCACCCACGGCGCCGAACGTCTTGCCGATCAGCGTCTCGTCAGGGCACCCGACGATTTCGGCGTCGTAGAAGTTGCGGTGCCAGATGCGGGGGCTGAACTTGTTGTCGTAGTCCTTGCGGAACCGGCGTCGGTAGGACTCGTCCTGCAGTAGGGCATTTCGCTCCACCTGGTCCTCGAGGTGCAGTGCCGCCGCGCCGGCGCCGAATTCCTCGAACACCACGAGGTCGATCCCGTCCGCGTAGACGGTGAACGGCACCGGCAGGTGCTGCCACTTGAAATCGGTCTTGGCGAAGCGGTTCAGCAGCGGCGCCGCGGCGAGCATGAAGTACACGATCGGCGGGTAGGCCTTCGAGTCCGCGGCCGACAGCAGCGACGTCTTGAGGGGCTTGCGCCGCCCGAGGCCCGAACTCTCCGTGAAGAATCCGGCGATGTTCGGATGCAGGTTGATTGTCGGTGCGCTCTGCAGGATCTTGCCGCGCTCGCGCAGGATGCGATTGAGGAAGCGGAACTCCTTCCACCGCGCGTACGTGGACGGCAATGAGCGCGAACGGTATTCGTCACCGTCGATCTTGTCGAGTGCGTTCGTCATCGAGGAGAGGCCGAGGAAGCCGGCATCGACGGCGTCGGTGAGCATCGCACCCATCTGCTCGAGTTCGCGCGCGGTCGGCTCGATCCGCTTGTCGGTGCCGCGGCCGAGACCGAGGACGTGGGTGCGGATGTCGGAGTGCCCGATGAACCCGGCGATGTTGGGGCCGAGCGGCAACGACTCGAGTGCCTCGACGTACTCCGCCGGGTTCTGCCAGATCTTGTTTTCCTCCAGGATCCCGAGCACGGAGTCGTGCGGCACGGCCTCGACCCTGCTGAACAGGTCGGCGCACTCGCGCGGCGTCGAATACACGGTGGAGAGGGAGCAGTTTCCGAGGACGACGGTGGTCACGCCGTGTCGTACCGACTCCGGCAGGCCGGGGCTGACGAGCACCTCCGCGTCGTAGTGGGTGTGCACGTCGACGAATCCGGGGAGCACCCACTTGCCTGCGGCGTCGATGACCTCGGTGTCAGGTCCGACGGGCAGCGGGCGGGTCGATGCCCGGACGACGATTCCGTCGCGGATGCCGAGATTGCGTCGCAGCGGCGCGGATCCGGTTCCGTCGAACCACAGCCCACCATTGACGACCACATCGAAATCCGGCATTGTTGTGCTCCTCACACTCAGTATGTGTAACCCGAGGTTACGTATGTGGTTGAGTAAAAGTCAATGGACGGTTCGGGCGATCCTCAATAGAGTGCAGGGGTGGCCGCCGCACCCCGCTCTCCCGAAGATCGGCGCGCGCAGATCCTCGACGTGGCCGTCCGACTCCTCGAGACGGTGCCGTTCGACGACCTCTCGATCGACCAGGTGGCGGCCGAGGCGGGCGTCTCGGCACCACTGCTGTTCCACTACTTCAAGAACAAGCAGGGCTTTCGCAACGCCGTCCTCGAAGCCTCGGCCTCCGAACTGCAGCGGCGGATGACACCCGACGCGACGCTCCCGCTATACGGGCAACTCCGGGCAGGCGTCGAAACGTTCGCGGACGCGGTGATCGAGCACCCCACCATCTATCTCGCGGTCATGCGGATGGCCGGGAGCGGCGACGAGAGGATGCGGCAGATCTACCGCGGCATGCGTCGGACGTTCACCAGGTGGATCGGCGTGTCGCTGGCCGAGTTCGGCGTGCCGACGACGCCCGCGCTCGAGGCCGCGATCTCGGGCTGGCAGGCGTTCATGGAGGAGATCGTGCTGTCCTGGCTCGACGAGCCGACCATGGAACGCACCGAGATGATCGACCTCTGCGAACGCGCCTTCTACCACCTGCTTCCCGCAGCAGGCGTCGACGTCGACACACTCGACACGACACGCTGAACCGGATCGCGATCGGAGTCCGGGTTCACAGGAACCTTCCAGCCGCCTCCCAGCCGGGTGACGCCCCCACGCGAGAACGTTGTCAGGACAGCAACTCGCGAAGGGACCACCTGATGACTGCCGTTCTCACTCCGGCTCCGCCACGGAGAACAGGATCGCCCGGCCACCGCGCCGAGTCGGAATCGTGGATCCGCCGGCGCGGTTCCGCACTCGCCGTCACCGCACTACTCGCCGCCACCGCGGCGCTGTACCTGTGGGATCTCACCTCGAGCGGCTACGCCAACAGTTTCTATGCCGCGGCAGCGCAGGCTGGTTCGCAGAGTTGGAAGGCGTGGTTCTTCGGCTCGCTCGACACCTCGAATTTCATCACGGTCGACAAACCGCCCGCGTCGCTGTGGGTGATGGGACTGTCCGGACGGATCTTCGGGTTCTCCAGCGCCAGCCTCCTCGTCCCCCAGGCCCTGATGGGGGTCGGGTCGGTCACCCTCGTCTACGCGGCCGTCACCCGCGTCACGAACAGTGGCGCCGGGTTGATCGCCGGCGCCGTTCTCGCCGCAACTCCCGCGGCCGCCTTGATGTTTCGCTTCGACAACCCCGACGCTTTGCTCGTGCTCCTGATGACCGCGGCCGGATATTTCGTGGTCCGCGCGATCGAGACGGAGACCGGCCGCCGCGCCGCGATGTGGATCACCCTCACCGGGGTCGCGCTCGGCTTCGCGTTCCTCACCAAGATGTTGCAGGGCCTGATGGTGCTGCCCGCGTTCGGTCTGGCCTATCTGGTTGCCGGACATGCCCGGTTGCGGTTTCGCCTGCTGCACCTGGCCGGGGGTGTCGCCGCCGTCGTCGCCGCGGCCGGATGGTGGGTTCTCGCCGTGTGGCTGTGGCCCGCGGACTCGCGCCCCTACATCGGCGGTTCCACCGACAACAGCGTCATGGATCTGGTGCTCGGCTACAACGGACTCGGCCGGATCTTCGGAAACACCGGCGGTGGTGGCGGCGGAATGGCCGGCGGAAGTGCGGGATCGAGTTTCGGCGGGAGCACCGGGCTGGATCGCCTGTTCGGCAGCGAGATGGGCATCGAGATCTCGTGGCTGATCCCGGCGGCGCTGGTCGCCCTGGTCTTCGGGTTGCTCGCCCGTGGACGCGCTCCGCGGACGGACCGCGTGCGGGCCTCCCTGATCGCGTGGGGTGGCTGGTTCCTCGTCACGGGACTGATCTTCAGCTACATGTCCGGCACCATCCACCCGTACTACACGGTGGCGCTCGCCCCCGCGATCGCCGGGATGATCGGCACCGGCGGGTACGCCCTGTGGCAGAAGCGCGGCAGCATTCTCGGACGGTTCGGTCTCGCATTCATGATGGTGGCCGCAGGTGCGTGGGGCTGGGTCCTGTTGCACCGCAACACCGAGTGGATGCCCGCCCTGAAGTGGGTCCTGCTCGCCGGCACCGTTCTCGGCGCCGCCCTGCTCGCGCTCGGCGACGGGAACCGCGTCCGGAAACTCGCCGTCACCGGCGTGCTGCTGGGCTCGCTCGCCGGAATCGGAGGCTCCGCGTCCTACGCGATCGCCACCGCCGCCACCGCGCACAGCGGATCGATCCCCACGGCCGGCCCGTCCGGGGCAGTCACCGATACCGGAATGGGAGGCGGCGGCGGCCGGGCACCCGGCGGTGACATGGCCGGCGGCCAGGCACCGGGCGGTGACATGGGCGGCAACGAGGGTGGGACGAGTTCCGAGCTCACGACGTTGCTCGCCGAGGCAGGCACCACGTGGTCGGCCGCGACCAACGGTTCGCAGAGCGCTGCCACCTATGAACTGGCCGCCGACACCGCGGTGATGGCCATCGGCGGATGGAGTTCCGACCCCACGCCGACACTCGACCAGTTCATCTCCTACGTCGAGAACGGCCAGGTGCACTACTACATCGCCGGTGGTGGTGGGGGTGGTGGTCGCGGCGACGACAGCACGTCCGGCGCGATCGAGCAGTGGGTGGCCGCCAATTTCACGCCCATCACGGTGGGCGGCACGACCGTGTACGACCTCTCCGGTTACACCGGATAGTTCCCCGTCGAGCACGCGGAGAACCGGCAGGTGCATCACCTGCCGGTTCTCGTCGAGCGAGTGACGGGATTCGAACCCGTGTGAACGGCTTTGCAGGCCGGTACCTCAACCACTCAGTCACACCCGCATCGATGATCACTGTGCCCGGCCGGCGCCGAGGGTGCGAGGGTTGTGCTCACGGTGATTCTGAACCGACACGCCGGGGCGGGAACAAACCACGTGCCCTCGTTGCTGTGTTGCTTCATGACCGACACCGAAGAACGCGCCGCCCCGACCGGCGAGCGGACAACCACTCGGCCCAGCCTTCGGGTGATCCTCGTACTCGGCGCGATGGTGGCCCTCGGCCCCTTCACCATCGACATGTATCTGCCGGCGCTACCGGACATCGGAACCGACCTCGGCGCGTCCTCGTCCGCAGTCCAGCTGACCATCACGGGAACCCTGCTCGGCCTCGCGCTGGGGCAGTTGATCGTCGGACCGCTGGCGGACAGCCTGGGGCGCAGACGCCCCCTCATCGCCGGTATCGGTGTGCACGTCGCCGCGTCCGTGCTCGCGGTGTTCGCGCCGACCGTGGCAGTGCTGGGGGTGCTCCGCGTCTTCCAGGGCATCGGCGCCGCCGCCGCAGCGGTGGTCGCGCTCGCCGTGGTCCGCGACCTGTTCTCGGGGAACACCGTCGCCGTCGTGATGTCGCGGCTGATGCTCGTCCTCGGCGTCGCACCCGTGCTCGCCCCGAGTATCGGCGGGGCGCTCCTCATCGCCCTCGACTGGCGCGGGATCTTCGTCGTCCTCGCCGTGATCGGCACGCTGACGGCGTTGATCGGCGCGTGGGGTCTGACGGAGACGCTGCCGCCGGAGCGTCGTCGCAAGAGCAACCTCGTCGCCGTGCTGGGCACCTACAGGGGCCTGCTCGGGGACCGGGCGTTCATGGTGCTCGCGCTCGTGTCGAGCGTGGCGATGGGATCGCTGTTCTCGTACGTCTCCGGTGCGTCGTTCGTGTTCCAGGACCAGTACGGCCTGGACGAGCAGCAGTTCGCGCTGCTGTTCAGCTCCGGCGCGATCGCCCTGATCGGGGCCTCGCAACTCAACGTCCGCGCCCTCGCGCGCTGGTCACCGCTGCAGATCACGGTGTCGGCCCTCGGCTTCGCGACAGTGGCCGGGCTGGCGCTGATCACCACCGCGCATTTCGAGTTCGGCGGGCTCGTCGGGTTCGTCGTTCCCCTGTGGTTCCTCCTCGGCGGTGTCGGCTTCGTCCTGCCCAATGCCCCGGCCCTGGCCCTCGGCAGGCACGGGGAGGCCGCGGGCACGGCTGCCGCGCTGCTCGGCGCCCTGCAATTCGGTGTCGGCGCCCTGATCGCTCCCCTGGTCGGGGTGCTCGGTAACACCGGCGTCGCGCTTGCGGTCACCATGACCGCGTGCACGGGACTGGGGTTGGTGGCGCTGGCGGCCGCAGCGAAGGCGGAAGCGCGCTGACGACACGCTCGGCAGACTTTCACGGCCCATCACCCGACATGGGATGATCGACGCATGCCACCACCG